>NZ_JAQTYM010000094.1 GCF_028688295.1 Sulfuricurvum sp. | reverse complement strand
CAAGGGCTCGAAGCGGCACTCAAACTCAAACGGGCTGTCGATGCCGCCATTGATGCGCTCAAACGTGATCGTAATCTTCCCGATAGTATTCGAGACTAAGGTGAAAATAACCTAGGGAAGAGTTAGAACTTCATCCCCAGATTAAAACCGAAGTGGCCAAAGGGCGCACCTATGGCGAATGTGTCATGGATGAGATATCCAGTATCAAAATGATCGATGGAGAGTTTCGCACTACCTTGCACATTAAAGAGAAGCCCAAACGGTTATGTCGTGTATGGGAAAATATCCTGGAGTAGGGCGGAGTGTTAAATACTATTTTTCCAATGCTCTTTGGGTGATCGTTTCTTTGGTAGCACACTCATAATAGCCGATATGAGTAGCAGAAGAAAAGAATATCGCGTATCGCTCAAAAGTTTTCCCTAACTCAATTGCCTCGTCGAAGCTGATCTCATAGATACCATTAAGTTATAACTCATACTCGTATTCTACACTTTTACCAGCGAATGAAAGTTCGCGAATCAATTACTAAGGATTTATATTATGAAACATACGGCAGCTTTTGCTTATACCGGCAGTGAGTTGGCAAAAAAAACTAAAATTACAATGCCAGAGGCACAAAAGATTGTCCTTAAAGCATATGAGGGTAAGATTATTGATCAGGAGTTGGAAAAACGGAAGAGCTGAACTGTTAATAGAACATAATGGACTTATATTAAATCCAAAAACATTTGAAGCGACACTAGATTATCAAACTTTCTACTAAAGAATTTGCAGTTCTAATGGCACTGATTCAAACACCGGGAGCCCCCCTATCAAAAGGACAACTTGAGGAGAAACTCTATGGATGGGAGGACTCTAATCAAAGATATCTTATCAACTAATCCGATTTTTCCCTAGTCTCTTGGAGTCGTATAATGCATTATCCGCTTTAACTATTAAACTTTCAATGGTATCTTCATCTTCAAACAAAGCGACTCCAAAGCTAGCTGTTTTATAACCGATATTTTTAAATTCGTGTGAAGAAAATCCAAGACGTAACCGTTCAGCCAACTCTTTTGCTTGTAAATACGTCGTTTGCGGGCAGAGAATAATAAACTCTTCTCCTCCCCATCGTCCAATACGGTCACTTGAACGAATCAAATCTTGAAATATGACCGATAATTTTTTCAATACTTCATCACCCACTGGGTGACCGTAGGTATCATTAATATGTTTAAAGTCATCTAAATCTACCATAATGATAGAAAAAGAGGTTTGATATCGTTGTGCTTCATCAATAAACAATTGGGCAAATTCTTCGATGGAGTTACGGTTATAAAGCCCTGTCAATACATCGATTTTTGTTAATGCTTTAAATAATATTTCATTGGTAATATTTTGCCGTACCGCTTGATAACCAATAATAGCTCCATCATCAAAAATCGGTTCTATATAAGCATCTACCCAATAAAAATCTTTATTTTTTTTAAGATTTTTAATACGCCCATGCCAAGGCTTACCTTCTGTGATCATCGTCCATAAATTTCGATATATTTCATCTGCTACATCAGGATGTCGAAGTAAATTATGTTTTTTACCAATAAGTTCTAATTCGGTATAACCCGTCAGATTACAAAATGCTTCACTGACATAAACGATAACTCCATCTACATCAGTAATAGAAGTCGATACATGTTTTTCTAGTAAAGAAATGTATTGATTAAAATGTCTGCGTTTAATTCCCATTAAGACTCTTTTACGTTAATCGATCCATAGTGTGAAGCAATTCACCCATCTTACCATCTACAGCTCCAACATACTGAGTCAAACTCATCATTTCATCCATATTGTGTGGTTGTCCTATCAACTCTTCAAGCGTGTATCCGGCTATTTTGCAAAAGTCTTCATTGGCAAAAAGAATTTTCCCTTTTGAATCGGTTTGTGATACCAAAAAATCAGTATTATTAAGGGTATGTTCCATGTTTTTTTCCTTTATATAGTGTTATTATTTTCAATCTTGCATATTTTCACGAATGGATAAAAATTGATCCAAATGTTCAAAAAACAAATCAACCATTTTCGGATCAATATGTTTTGCACGTTCTGTTCTAAATAAATCCAATATATCTTCCATATCCCACGCTTTTTTATAGACCCGATTATGGCCTAAAGCATCGAATACATCAGCGATGGCGGTGATACGACCATAGATCGGAATATCTTCCCCTTTTAATCCTCTCGGATATCCACTGCCATCGTATTTTTCATAATGGGTATACGCAACAATCGCAAATCTTTCATTTGCATACGTAATAATATTATTGGTGCTGGTTTTTAATATTGCGGTTGTTGAATTGATAGCTTCTTCGTACTGTGCAGTATAGTGAACTTTTTCTTCAAGATTTTTGCTGGTTGTATCCAGCTCATGTTTTAAAAATAATTTGTATTCTTCGAGTTCAGTAACATCGTGGCGTATGGCGATAAACTCAGAAATATTACCATCGATGTCAAAAATAGGATTAATAACCGTATGAACCCAATACGAACTTCCATTTTTATTACGGTTTTTTACAACACCTTCCCATGATTGACCATTTAAAATAGTTTCCCAAAGCCCTTTGAATACTTCTTGAGGCATGTCGGGATGTCGAATAATATTATGAGGCCGCCCAATCAGCTCTTCAGCCGTGTAGCCGGATATTTTACAAAATTTTTCATTTGCATAGGTAATAAATCCACATTTGTCGGTTTTTGAGACTATTACACTTCGATCAACGGCTTCTCGATAGTTTTGAAACAGTTTTTGCTCGCGCGCCGTCTCTCTCTCTCTCTCTCTCTCTCTCTCTGTACTCGAATGATCTTGCTTGCATGCAGTCAACATAATTCCTTCCAAGATTAATAATTGTTACATTATACAAATAAAAAATTTCTTTTCACATATAACCCAGCACACTAGAATATAGACCAATGTCCAATGTTACACATTGTAGCTTATCACTTTGATTATTTATCTTCAAGTAAATTTTTACTTGCTCGCTCTTTTTGCTCGCTCTTCAACTAACATAGAATTAAGGGTATCAATAACTTCACGACTACCTTTTTCAGCATCTTTAAAATAAGTCATAACGTTTTTGGATTCTTGTCCACAAGTATTAGCTTTAACACAATTAACAGCCGCAATGATATTATCATGCACTGATTTGTGTGGAGATTCGAGTTTTCTAAAACTAGGGGTATTCCCGAAAATTTGGGAGCCTTTTCCACCTTCAGCCCATTTGCCGAGACGACAATGGTGATGATCCACAAACTCTTCATCCACTTTGTTACTAAATACGCTTTTATATCCTTTTGCTTTGAAAAGCAAGTGATCTAGTTTAACTAAAACCATAAAGACAGAGTAGAGCACATTTGTTGAATCAGTCTCAATTTCTTCTGCTCTATTACCTAAAGCTATTAGCGTAGAACGGAATTGTTCAAGTTTCTGTGTTGAATTACTTGAAATAGTTTCCATAATGCTTGAGCGCTCATGTATTTCCATAGCGTTTTGCTTGAGGCTTTGAACACTCATTGCGACCTCTGCTGTCGCTTTTTGGGTACGTTCTGCAAGTTTTCGTACTTCATCGGCGACAACGGCAAACCCTCGTCCGTGTTCTCCTGCACGTGCCGCTTCAATAGCCGCATTCAGCGCAAGCAGATTGGTCTGATCGGAAATATCTTTAATGAGGTCAATTACTTGACCAATAGAACCAACGCCATCATTTAATTGACCAACGGAACCGTAATTATCTGTAATATTACTGACTAACTGTTGTTGAATTTCAAGGATTTCACCAATATCTTCATTTATTTCAATCGCATTGTTTCGATTGTTTTTATTAAGAGACTCCATATCTTCTAAATTACTTACATTATCCGCAAGGTCTTTTTGAAGCAGTGATAAATCTGTTTGACACGCACCGGTAAGGTTTTCTGTAAGATGCTGGATAAGATCAAACATCACAGCATTATTCTTTAATTTGGAAACCTCTTGTTTCAACTGCTGATTTTCATCATTTAAACGGTGATTGTCGTCATTTAAACTTTTAATTTCATTTTTTAACTCTGCTTCAATTTTTAAAAACTGAGCCTTTTTATTACCAAAAAACATGTATATTTTTCCTTTTTAAGTTTAATCGATATATCGATCCCATATCTCTAAACATTCTTCGAGATTGTTTAAAAACAAATCAATCAATCTTGGGTAGTAATGTATTATATATATATATATATATATATTAAACTTTAAATAACTCGCCAATTCAAGTCATAAGTGCAACACCTATGCTTTTAATAATGATGGCAACTAATCGTGTTTTGTATATATTAATCTTTAAAACTACTTATAAAGTGGTTAATTATTTCCTCAACGTTTTCAGGAAGTAAGCCACCATTAAGCCAATACTCAACGTAACCGTTGATTGTTGCGTTAAAAAGATAGGCTAGCTTTAAAGAGTCTGTTTCTTTGAGATTTTCTTTTATACAAATATCTTTAAACCAGTTTTCTAAAATTTTTATATTTGAAAGCAGGGGATTTGCATTGGACATATTGAGCTTTACTAAATAGAGCGGGTCACCCAAGATCGGATCTAAAAAAGCCATTTTTTTATTTCGAAATGCTTCAAATTTATAGGTAACAAATAGCTTAAGAGAAGTCAATGAATCTTTATCACGGCACATATTCTCTAAATGGGTATAAAAAAGTTTTCTCTGATGTGCAATATAAGCGTAATAAAGTTCCTCTTTAGAGGTAAAGAGTTTATATAATGAGCCAACAGATATCCCGATATGTTGTGAGATATCTTGAATGGTTGCGTTGTTATACCCTTTTTCTTCGAAATATATTGAAACCTCTTCTAGTATTGTGTTTTTTTTAAATTCTTGAACTTTTTTCTTGACGATATTTTTCACAATTTATATCTCCATACTTAACATATGGGCAAATTATACACAAGTTTCTATATTAAGAATGTGTTTAATGTAAAATGAATATAATTCATAAAATTGAATTGTATTTATACTGTTGGGAAATATATGAAAAATCAAATAAAAAATAAGGCTAGAATCCGTAAATATATGTTTTCGGGAGGTGCTATTGTCTTGATAATCGTTTCGGTAGTTTTTTATTTGAGGGGAGGGCGTTTTGTTTCCACTGATGATGCGTATGTAAAGGCTGCCCGAGTAAATATAAGCTCTAATATTTCAGGACGTGTAATAAAAATTTTTGTCAAAGAAAATCAGCAAGTGCATAAAGGCGATCCTCTTTTTGAGCTTGATGACCGTGAATATAAAATTGCTATTGTTGATGCAAAAGCTAAATTGGCAAATGCCAAGCTACAGATTGAGGCATTGGAAGCAACATACAAACAACGAAAAGCTGATGTGCTTTCCGCCGAAGCGACACTAGCCTATGAGACAAATGAGCTTAAACGTCAGAAAAATTTGTTTTTGAGTGGAGCATCATCCCAAGCGAAACTGGATTCCGCACAGCATAATTTTGATACAGCGATTGAAAAGCTACATGCATTAAAAGAAGAACAAAACAATATCAGTTCATTATTGGGCAATAATCTAACAATAAATATCGATAATCATCCGACCGTACAACAAGCTCGGGCTGAGTTGGAACAAGCTAAGCTCAACCTCTCCTATACTGTTACAAAAGCACCGATGGATGGCATAGTTTCAAAAGTAGATCAACTACAGCCCGGGAGTTACATCAATGCGGCATCTGCATTATTTTCTCTTATGTCACAAAATATAGTCTGGGTGGAAGCAAATTTTAAAGAGACAGAGCTTGCTTATATGTGTGCAGGCCAAAAAGCAAAAATAGAGGTTGATGCATACCCTGATAAAACATTTTATGGCAGTGTGGAAAGTTTCAGTTCTGGAACGGGATCAAGTTTTTCTTTATTGCCGGCAGAAAATGCGTCTGGTAACTGGGTTAAGGTCGTACAACGTTTACCTGTACAAATTAAAATTAATAATCTGGACAGTAATCGTCCGTTGCATTCTGGGTTGAGCACTGTAGTAGAGGTTGACACACATCATAGTCGGATAAAAGATTTCTTATAATGGCTGAGCATCCATCACTCCACACTCCACTTGAGGAAGTTATAGAAGAACTTGGCGAAGGTTCGACATATCCCCATCCTCCTCATAAGGAGAATTCAAAAGCAGATATAAATCGTCCTTTGATTACTTTTGGAATTATGGCTGCAACTATTATGCAATCTCTTGATTCCACGATTGCCAATGTGGCTTTGCCCCAAATGCAAGGAGCACTTTCAGCTACTCAAGATCAGATGGGTTGGGTTCTTACCTCTTATATTATTGCAGCAGCCATTATGATTCCACTTACCGGATGGCTGGCTGGTCGATTCGGACGAAAAAAAGTTTTTCTGATATCAATCGTAGGATTTACTGTGACTTCTGCGTTATGTGGTTTATCGGAAAGTTTGCCTGAGATCGTGTTATTTCGTCTTTTACAAGGAATTT
>NZ_JAQTYM010000093.1 GCF_028688295.1 Sulfuricurvum sp. | reverse complement strand
GAGAGAGTAACTATTTCTGCCATTACAGATTCAGAAGGCAAAACGTCAAGTTATGTCGGATTATTAACGGATATAACAACAGGCAAAGATTACGAATCCTCATTAGAGAGAATGGCATTTTATGACTCTCTAACAGGATTACCTAATCGATTGCTATTTGCCGAGCGCATCAATCAAGCCATGATGGTTTCAAAACGTTTACATAGCATGATGGCAGTTTGTTTTCTGGATTTAGATGAGTTTAAACCTGTCAACGATGATTTCGGGCATAGTGTCGGTGATTCACTACTGATAGAAATGGCAAATCGGATGCAAAAGAGCATCAGAGAAAGTGATACGGTTGCTAGAATGGGGGGAGATGAATTCGCCATTTTGCTTTTAAATCTCAAAAGCATTGAGGAATGCGAGATTATCATTACAAAAATACTGGATAGTATTAACACCCCGTATATCCTTCCTAATAAAGAGGATATTACAGTATCTGCTAGTATTGGCGTTACCCTGTATCCGCATGATCATGTCGCTTCTGACACATTGCTTCGTCATGCAGATCAGGCTATGTATGTCGCAAAAGAGAGCGGTAAAAATCAATATATTTTTCACTGTTAATGATATAATTTAGAATAAACAATTCAAAAGGAGTGCGTTTGACAGACATTGGATATAACCACAAGTTCAGTGATCTTGTCGATATTGTCGCATTCGAGCGGGTAATGGAGAGCCTGTATAAAGCGACCGGGATCCCTTATGGGTTGGTTGCTGAAGATGGTGAACTCCTTTCTCAAATAGGTTGGACAAATGCTTGTGCACTTTTTCATCGAGTAAATCCGCAAACCAATCAACAATGTATTGAGAGTAATATTGAACTTATGCAGAGTTTGCATGATGGGGAAGTTGCTTGTGGCAAGTGTAAAAACGGTTTGATCGATTATGCCACACCGGTGGTCATTGAAGGTCGCCGTTTGGCAACGCTGTTTTTAGGTCAGGTGCTGAGTGAAGCTCCGGATATGGATTTTTTTCATAAGCGCGCGAATGAATTTGGTTATGATGAAACTCAATACGTAGAAGCGATTCGTGCGGTTCCCATTGTCGCAAAAGAACAGATGGAAGCGTTGATGGATTGTATGGTAGGGATGGCGGAGATGCTGGCTGCAAGCGGTCTGGCACGGTTGCGTGAGACGATTATGGAACATAACCTGTCTAAAAGCACCGAGAAACGTGTTCAACTGGAAGATATTTTGGACTCTTCACCTATCGGAATCGGTTGGTCAAATCTCAATGGAAAGATTGAATATATCAACCACCAATTTACAAAATCGTTTGGTTATTTGTTGGAAGACATACCTAATATTGATACATGGTATCTCAAGGCTTATCCTGATGTACACTATAGAGAGAGTGTTGTTATCCCATAGTATAAGTCGGTCATAGAGGCCTATAAAAACGGCACGATTCCTCCTGAACTGGAAGGAAATATTACCTGCAAGGATGGGAGTGAACGTCATATTGTTGTTCGTGTGTCGTGGGTAGGGGATAAACGGCTAGTCAGTTTTAGCGATATGACCGCACACTGGCAAAGTGAGCAGAGAAACCGTGCGCATGATGACATGCTGCAAATGGTCGCAAAAGGTGTACCATTATCTGAAATACTAAACACCATTGTCAAAACTATTGAATTTGAGGAACAAACGGCTCAGTGCAGTATTTTATTACTGGATGAAGAGGGTAAACATCTCTTAAGCGGAGCAGCTCCTAGTTTGCCTGACTTTTACAATGATGCAATTAATGGTATCGAGATCGGTATGGGGGTTGGTTCTTGCGGTACTGCCGCTTATCTAGGGAAGAGGGTAATAGTCGAAGATATTATGAATCATGACTACTGGAAGCCGTATTCCTCTCTAGCCCAAAGTGCCGGATTAGGATCATGCTGGTCAGAACCGATACTCTCAACTGAAGGGAAAGTATTGGGGACATTCGCTATTTATCACTCTGTAGCGACTAAACTGCTGCAAAGCGATATCGAGAGGATCAGTTTTGCTGCAAATTTGGCTGCAATTGCTATAGAAAACAGTAAAACCCGTGCAGAACTCGAACGTAGGGCTTATTCAGACTATCTGACAGGATTACCGAACCGTCGATATTTTATCGAAGAGGCTGAAATTGAGCTTTCCCGTTTTCATCGATACGGAGGGGAGCTATCTTTGATTATGTTTGATATTGACCGATTTAAACAGGTTAATGATGATTACGGTCATAGCATCGGTGATCGTGTTCTACAGAAAATTGCTGATATTTGCAGAGTCTTACTGCGTGATATTGATATCATTGGGCGTATCGGCGGTGAAGAGTTTGCTATAGTACTACCACAGACGGATGCAGAGGAAGCACTTCATGTTGCTGAACGCTTACGCATTGCGATTTCACAAGCTCAGGTGAGTGTTGAAGAGTTACAACCGAGGTTTACGGCATCGTTTGGAGTGGTGGCAGCAGATAAAGGGACGAGTGAGATTGATATGTTGTTAAATCAGGCAGATACAGCACTGTATGAAGCAAAGGAGAGTGGGCGTAATCGTGTATGTATGGCGAAAAAGGTATAAAGAATTACCTAGCATAATAAGCCCTAGAAGAATCTGCTTTCTTTCTCTAACAGTAGTAAAAACTCTTTTTTCTCTATCCCTCCACTATATCCACCGAGTCCACCGCCTGTAGCGATAACACGATGGCAGGGGATGAGGATCGCGATAGGGTTTCGTCCATTGGCATTGGCAACGGCACGGACTGCTTTGGGATTTCCGAATTGTTCAGCCTCTTGTGCATAGGAGATCGTTTCGCCATAAGGGATGCTGAGAAGGGTTTCCCATACTTCTTTTTGAAACGGGGTTCCGTGAGGGTCTAGGGGGAGAGTAAATGTTTTGAGTTTCCCTGCGAAGTACTCGTACAGTTCCACTTCCAATCGGAGAAGGAGAGGATGATCGGAGTTTGCTACAGAGGTATTTCCAAAGTCTAACGAGGTGATTGCGTGCTCATCCGCACTCGCGATCATTTGTCCCAGAGGGGTAGTGATAAGTCGGGTATATTCAAATGTATAGGGTTGCATGATATGATTATAGCAAAATGGTAAAGATGTCTCACCGAGTGTTTAGTGGGATTATACACCCGAGCGCAAAGTGCGCTACGGGGAGAATTAGGCGTTTCGAAGTATGTCGGCAATTGTTGCAGAAGAATATTCTTCCCCCATTCCCCATAATACCGCTAATCCATGTGCATTTTCAGCAATGTCGTCGATATATTCACGCGAAATATTGGCTGCGGACAAGGTAATCGGTGCACCGATAGAGTTAAACCAGTTTTCTAAGGCTGTGATCCCCTCATCCGCAGTCTCAAGGGCGAAAACTTCTTTGGCAAAGCGTTCAAACTGAGCCGGATTTTGCCCTTTATACCATTTCATCCACGCCGGAATAACAATGGCTAAACCCGCGCCGTGAGCGATATTAAAGAGTGCAGAGAGGGCATGTTCGATCATGTGGTTCGGGAAACTTCCCCCTCCTGTTCCGGAGTTTGTCAAGCCGTTGAGTGCTTGGGTTGACGCCCATGCAAACTCGGCACGTGCATCGTAATTGAGCGGATCTTTAAGGAGGATTTCAGTCGTTTCGATAACTGTTTTGATGATGGATTCTACGAGTCTGGATTGAAAATGGGGATGATCACTGGCGGTAAAATAGACTTCGATTGTATGGGCGATAATGTCGGTTGCCGAATAGGCGAGATATTCAGGGGTGACGCTCATCATGAGTTCGGGATTGATGATTGATATTTTCGGATTGACGAGTACGGAGGCAATGGAGTATTTTTGTTTGGTGGTATCATTCATCACAACCGAGTTGCCGTTCATCTCACTGGCGGTTGCTGCGAGCGTCATGATGGCATAGACGGGGAGGGCAGCGGTGATAGAGGCTTTTTGAATGAAAAAATCCCATACGTCACCCTCATACAGCGCTCCTGCCGCAATCGCTTTGGCAGAATCGACGACCGAGCCTCCGCCGACGCCGAGAACAGCTTGGAGATTATGGGTTTTTACTATTTCGATCCCGTCATGGACGCGGGAGAGGAGGGGATTGCTCACGACGCCATCGAGCTCTTCATAAGCGATTCCTGCTGTTGTGAGACTCGCGATGACGCGTTCATACAAACCGTTTTTCTTGATAGAGCCGGTTCCGTAGACGAGGAGGAGACGTTTGATCCCTTGCTCGGCGATCATGGCTCCGATATCGTTTTCTTTACCGCGTCCGAATTCGATACGGGTAGGGTTGTAATAGGTAAATGTGTTCATGGAGTTCCTTATTTTAGGGTTTGTTTCAAATGCTCTTGTAGTTCTTTTAGGACACTCTCAATATCAAACTCTGCTTTATACACATCATGTACCGAGAAACTTGGGTAAGGTAGAGCACCGCAAAATTGGAACGTTTTATGAAGGGCGATATTGGCTTCGTCTAAACTCAATCCATCAAAAAAACCTTTTGGATTGTCGAATTCACTTTCCGGACAGTTATAGGTAAAACTGAGCATATACCGTTTTTCATTCATTAAACCACCGCTTCCGTAGCTTTTAGATGAATCAGTGCGGCTTCGTCCATCACTCACATAAGTGATGGTATTCACTCCTGCTGAGAAAATCTCATCAATATACTTTTTTCCAAGCCATGGTAGTCCCATCCAATAGACAGGGGATTGAACGAAAAATAGATCAGCCCATTGAAATTTTTCCAACTCCTCAGTTACGTCATATCCCTCATCGATATTTGTCTCTTTAACTTCGTATCCATTGGTGTGAAAGAATTTTTTGGCTTCACTTAGTAGGTCTCTGGTGAGATTTCCATTCGCAAACCCTTCATATTTTTGATGCAGATTTAATAATAATACTCGTTTCATGTGTACCCTTTTAAAATGATGGTTGAGCAAAAAATTGTAGTATACGGTATTTTATGTCTAACGCTCATACCTCTTATCATGTAACTATAATAGTTAAATTTTTTTTCTAAAAACTAGATTTTTTAAACTCCGCTCTTCCTCGATTTCGGGGAAACTCTCTAAATTTTTCAGTCTCTCGACATACTGAAACTCAGGGGCATTTTCACGGAACAGGGTTTTAATAAACTCACTATCCAATTCGGGAGCATTGAGTGCCGAGAGGATGATACACTCTTGCGCGGCGAATTCATGGAGTCGGCGGATAATCTTCTCATAATCGCTTGTGGCCGCAAAAGAACCCTTTTGAAAGCTGGGAGGATCGATGATGATCAGATCATAAGGGCCGCCTTTTCGGATACGGCTCCATGATTTTAGGATATTGTAGGGCATAAATTCCACGTTTTTCGTATCAAGTCCATTTAGGCGATGGTTTTCTCTACCTATGGAGAGGACATTTTTGTTCATATCTACATTTACAACCGAGTGAGCTCCCGCTTCAATTGCTACAACGGAAAACGAGCAGGTATAAGAGAAGAGGTTAAGAACATTTTTCCCCTTTGCATGTTGATGGATAAATTCTCTTCCGATCTTCATATCGGGAAAGAAGCCGATATTTTGGGCATTGAGGAAGTTGATGTGGTATTTGAGAGTGTTCTCTATCGCAAAACAGTGCTCTGGGAGTTCTCCTGAAACCACAGTGGATGGTGCTGAGGGAAGATAGCGCTGTTGAACAACCAATGCCTCCCATGTACCCATAGAACAATAAAAATCACGTAACATTGAAACGATAGCTTCTTCTTCTACGTCTTCATCAAACAGCACGGCAAAGAGCACTTTATCCACGCTGTCTACGGTAAGAAACCTATATCTATCATAGATGTTTCCCCGTCCGTGAAACAATCGGGTGTATTCTTCGGTGAGGGTACTGGAAACACTATTCAAATGGTGCTGTAAATCGTTTAGGTTCATTCTGGCAACTCTTTTTTAATTGTATAAAGTTTACGAATTTTAGCATCCAGCGGTGCAAGGACTTTGTAGAGTGCGGGAACGACGAGGAGACTGGTGAGGGTTGAGAGCAATAGTCCGCAGATGACAGCAACCCCCATCGGTCCTTTGACCCCTGAACCTTCTCCGACGGAGAGGGCGAGAGGGAGCATCCCGAAGCACATTGCTGTTGTCGTCATCAGAATCGGGCGTAGACGAGAAAGTCCCGCTTCGACGATCGCTTCATCGAGTGGTTTTCCCGATTCTCGGAGACGGTTCGCGGCATCGACGACGAGGGTGGAGTTTTTCCCGACCAGTCCGAGCAGGAGCATCAGCCCCATCATACTAAAGAGCGACATATTCATACCTGCCGCCCATAGACCGATAAATGCCCCTGTAAAGCTCAGCGGCAATGCACTCATGATGATGAGCGGTTGCAACGGCGATTCGTACAAAGCGGCGAGAATGAGATAGATCATCACCAATGCGGCACCGATAGCCACGCCGAATGCTTCGTTACTCTCTTGCATGTGTTTAGCATCGCCATCGAGTTCGAATGCCACCCCTTTACCTAACCATTCAGCTTGACGCTCATTGACGATTGTGACGAGTTTATCGAGCGGTAACGCTTTGGTGATGTC
>NZ_JAQTYM010000023.1 GCF_028688295.1 Sulfuricurvum sp. | reverse complement strand
TGCAGATATTTGGGTACAAAGTCATTTTTACAATCCTCTCACCCATGAATGGAGTGTTGATACGAATAATGAAGTTTTAAAATTTATTTTTTATGATGGAATCAAACGTCTTTTGATTATTATTGCTGTTTTGATGCTATTTGGCTCGATAGCAGTATGGAAACGCTCTTTTTTTAAGCCGTATCGACGAGGGATAGTAATTGTTATTTTATCCTCGGTATTGGTTCCAGTTGTTGTCGGATCTTTAAAAGCGGTGACCAATATGCCCTGCCCAAAGAATATAGAAATTTTTGGAGGAGTTTATCCGCATACGTGTGTCTGGGAAAAATACAATACAGAAGATTGCCATTTAGAAAAACAAAAATGTTGGCCGGCAGGGCATGCAAGTGGCGGATTTGCATTGCTTGCACTGGTATTTTTATTTCGTTCGCGAAAAGCAAAAATTGCGGCTGCTACAAGTGCTATGCTAATCGGGTGGAGTATGGGGACGTATAAAATGGTCATTGGAGACCATTTTTTGAGTCATACTGTTATTACGATGATTTTGGCATGGCTTATTATTTTGGTTATTGTGCGCGGTGTCGATAAATTCATTCAGATAAGAGAATTTCGTAAAGAGGGAGTGCACGATTAGATGCTATAATCTCACCCAAAAAATGGGCCCGGATTGAAACTATTATTACTTCTTTTACAAAGTGTCTGGCTGATTGCTTCGACACTCCATCTCAGCGCCTCCTCTAATCCTTCTCGTCTTAATCCACTCATCGCTACCGATTCTGCAAGTTCTTCTATCGCCGGCTTTTTATTTAATTCTCTGGTGAAATATGATGAGAGCGGTCAAAAGATTATAGGTGATTTAGCGGAGTCATATCATTTTATTACCCCGACACTGATCGAATTTAAACTCCGACATGGGGTGAAATGGCATGATGGGAAGCTCTTTAGTGCTGAAGATGTCCTTTTTACTTACAACCTGATCAAAGCACCGACCACAATTACCCCGTATGCTTCTGATTTTAGGGTCATTAAAAGTGTTAAGGTAATTGATGATTATACTCTACGTGTAGCGTATGAAAAACCGTATTTCAAAGCGTTAGAGATCTGGATGATGGGGATTGTCCCGAAACATATCCTCAGTCGTGAAAACGATATTATGGGGTCCAAATTTAATACTGCACCCATCGGTACAGGCCCTTATATCTTGAAAAAACTCGAATTCTCAAAACAGATCGTGATTGAGGCAAATCCCAACTATTTTGAACATAGACCCAAGATTGATAAAATCATTTTTCATGTTATCAGCGATCCTATGACACGCTTTTTGATGCTAAAATCGGGTCAAATTGATGTTGATGGATTGGAACCGATGCAGTATGAACGACAGTTGGATAAAACGTTTCATAAAGAGTTTGCTACGTTGGAACTCCCATCCCACAGTTATACCTATTTGGGATTTAATCTTCGGCTTAAAAAATTTCAAGACCCGCGTGTACGTGAAGCACTCTCTTTGGCGATTGATCGTGAAGCGTTGATTGATGTATTGTTTTTACGTCATGGAAAGGTGTGTACCGGACCTTTTTTACCGGGGAGTAATGGGTTTAATGATGAGGTAAAAGCGCCGAAGAGAAATTTGGCACGTGCTAAAGCTCTGCTGAGTGCGGCGGGCTATAGTAAAGATCATCCATTCGAATTTGAAATTGCCACTTCGAACTCTAACGCAATTCGCCCCTATGCCGCTGAAATTTTACAGCGACAGTTATTGGATGTCGGTGTGAAAGTAACCCTTCGCGTTATGGAGTGGCAGGCATTTTTAAATACAGTGGTAACACCGCGTAAATTTGATTCGGTATTGCTTGGATGGTCGCTCTCACTTACCCCTGATCCGTATGCCCTATGGCATAGCGAGAGTGATGTTTCTGGGGGATTTAATCTCGTAGGTTATCATTCAAAACGGACGGATGAGCTGATAGAGAGGATGGAAAGCTCAACGAACCCTGAAAAGATCGCCGATTTACAGCGTCAAATTTTTGCTCAAATTGTGGGGGATAATCCCTATCTGTTCTTGGTGATCCCTAATGAGATTAATGTCTATAGCCGATCTATTCGAGGGATAAAACCGACTATAAACGGGATATGGGAAGATTATATTGATTGGGAGAAACAATAATGAAGACGATTATATTGTTTGATTTGGATGGAACGTTGATCGATTCGACGGAAGCGATTTTGGAGAGTTTTTACCATTCACTTCAAACGCATAATTTGTGTTTAGAGGTGAGTGACTCCATGATTACCTCTCAAATCGGACATACTTTGGAGACAATGTTTGCGGGGGTCGGTGTTCAAGATGATTTGATTGATATACATGTGAGTACTTATAAGCTCTATTATCGAGAGATTGCGTGTCAAAAAACTATTTTGTTACCTAATGCAATCGAAGCCATACAAGAAGCTTCATTGTTTGCAAGACTTGGGATTGTTACAACGAAAACTGGGCGCTATTCACGTGAGTTAATGGAATATTTTAACCTAATGCACTACTTTGATACATTGATCGGATTTGAGGATGTCGAAAATCGAAAACCCCATCCGGAACCTATTTTAAAAGCCCTTATTCAAATGGAACATAAACATCAGGAAGCATGGATGATCGGCGATACCTGTTTGGATATTGAAGCATCCAACCGCGCAGGGATTCAATGTGTGGCGGTAACCAGTGGATACGATAATATGGAACAATTACTCACATTAACAGATGTTATACAAAGAGACGCTCTTGAAGCGGTACGATACATCGCTCAGCGGGGATGAAAGTAACACTTTCTCTTTGGTTTGAAACCTCACAAATGATGAAAAGCTACATTTAAGAGCAACTTTCATAGAATACGTGTACTGATTAAAATTAAACTTAAGAACTTAAGTCAGAGGGAGAATTCATGCTAGAAATTCGATGGCATAGTCGTGCCGGACAAGGCGCTGTAACGGGTGCCAAAGGTTTGGCCGATGTTGTATCTACCACCGGTAAGCATGTCCAAGCATTTGCATTTTACGGTTCCGCTAAACGCGGGGCTGCGATGACCGCCTATAACCGTGTTGATGAAAAAGTCATTATGAACCATGAGAAATTCATGGCTCCCGATTATGTTTTGGTGATTGACCCCGCACTTGTTTATGTGGCAGACATTACAGCAAATGAAAAAGAGAATACTGTCTATATCATCACAACACATATGAGTACGGAAGAGTTAGTTGCTTCACAGCCGAAACTCGCAGGTAAAAAAGTTTACACCGTAGACTGTATTAAAATTTCACAAGAGACAATCGGAAAAGCGATCCCTAACACTCCTATGTTGGGTGCTTTGATGAAAATATCAGGTATGTATGAAATGGACTTTTTCAAAGAGAACATGATACGTGTATTGAAAAAACTACCACAAAAAATTATCGATGCTAACATGATCGCGATTCAACGCGCGTATGATGAAGTGAAATAAGGAGCACATGATGGAAAAAAAAGGATGGGATGGATTTGAAATCGGTGCTATGCTTCGTTCATTTGACGGAGCAATACGCGATATCGCAACAACATTGCCAGAAGATCGCCCTTATTCACAATCGAACTCGTTTACGGCGAGCGTAGCTGACTGGCGTATTGAAAAGCCTTTGTTTAACAAAGACTATTGTATCGATTGTCAATTTTGTTGGGTTTACTGTCCCGATATGTCAATTATCTCACGTGATAAAAAAATGGTCGGAATCGATTTTGACCATTGTAAAGGGTGTGGGATCTGTGTTGAAGTATGCCCGACGAACCCAAAATCACTCTTGATGTTCCCGGAACAAAAAGAGGAAGAGGTTGCACTTGCTGAGTGGCCTCAAAAAGAGAAAAAAGCTGATACTGTAGTGGAGGAAGACTAATGGCAGATACAATGGAACTACGCGATATTGAAGTCTGGGATGGTAATATGGCGGCAAGCCATGCGCTTCGTCAAGTACAAGTTGATGTTGTAGCCGCTTACCCGATTACCCCATCAACTCCTATCGTCGAAAATTATGCAGGTTTTACAGCAAACGGTTATGTTGACGGTGAATTCGTTATGACTGAATCTGAGCATGGTGCAATGTCATGTTGTATCGGTGCAGCCGCCGCAGGCGGACGTGTTGCAACGGCTACCAGTTCACAAGGTTTTGCATTAATGGTTGAGACCCTTTACTCAGCATCCGGTATGCGCTTGCCGATCGTTCTAAACGTGGTTAACCGCGCTATCGGTGCACCTCTAAACGTTAACGGTGACCACTCTGATATGTATATGGGACGTGACAGTGGTTGGATTCAACTCGATTCTTACTGCCCGCAAGAAGCGTATGACATGAACTTTATCGCTTTCAGAGTTTCTGAAGATCATGATGTTCGTTTACCGGCAATGGTTCACCAAGATGGGTTTATGACCTCTCATACCGCTCAAGGTGTTCACACGCTTAGCGATGAAGTAGCCTTTAGTTTTGTCGGTGAATATAAACCGATGAATGATATGTTGGATCTTGATCATCCGGTAACGCACGGGGTTCAAACCGAAGAAGATTGGCATTTTGAGCATAAAGCACGCCAGCAACATGCATTGATGACAGCGGTGCTTCCTAAAATTCAAGCAGCTTTCGATGATTTTGAAAAATTGACAGGACGCAAATATAATCTTGTTGAGACCTATAACATGGACGATGCTGAAGTTGCCGTCGTATGTTTGGGAACATCGGTTGAAACGGCACGTGAAGTGGCTGAAGAGATGCGTGCTCAGGGAGTTAAAGCGGGTGTTGTCGGTATCCGTGTTTTCCGCCCATGGCCATTGGAACAAATTGCTGCAGTATTGAGCGATGTTAAAGCGATTGCAGCATTGGATCGTTCAAGTCCACACGGTACAGTTGGAGCCCTTTTCAATGAGATTTCAGGATCATTGTTCAACACCGATACCAAAGCAGTATTGACGAATTATATCTACGGATTGGGTGGACGTGACTTGACCAAAGCACACTTAGTGAGTATCTTTACAGATCTTAAAGCAAATGCGGATGCGGGTAAAGTAACCACTCCATTACAACAGTATATCGGCCTTCGCGGACCGAAACTCTCTTTTTTCTAAGGGGCAATTATGTCAGAAATTAAAAAAATTAAAAACCTCAAAGAGTTCTCCACTTCGGCGGATCGCTTTGAGGGGGCTAACCTTCTTTGCCCGGGCTGTGCTCACTCGATTATCGTTCGTGAAGTTTTGAATGCGACTAATGATGATTTAATCCTTGCGGCATCTACAGGGTGTTTGGAAGTGTGTACTGCGGTTTATCCGTATACCTCATGGGATGCGTCATGGATTCACATTGGATTTGAAAACGGTTCATCTGCGGTAGCGGGTGCTGAAGCAATGTATAAAGCGCTTAAAACCAAAGGGCGCTTGAAACAACCGGATCGCACCCCTAAATTCGTCGCATTCGGCGGTGACGGTGCGACTTACGATATCGGTTTCCAATGGATTTCCGGATGTTTCGAACGTGGACATAACATGATGTATGTTTGTTTGGATAACGAAGTGTATGCAAATACAGGCGGACAACGTTCATCTTCTACTCCTATCGGTGCATCGGCTACGACAACTCCGGCAGGACGTGTCAGTTACGGTGAAAAACGTAACAAAAAAGATATGATGGCGATTATGGCAGCCCATGGTGCTCCGTATGTGGCTCAAGTTGCTCCGAATAAATGGAAAGATATGGTTGCTAAAATCCAAAAAGGGTTTGCAGCTGAGGGTCCGGTGTATATCAATGCTATGTCAGCGTGTACCACTGAGTGGAAATTTGCACCTGAAGATACTATTGCAATCTCTGATTTGGCAACCGACTCTTTGGTTTTCCCATTGTATGAGATTATCGACGGAACACAGCTAAATATTACCTATCGTCCGAAAAATATTATTCCGGTACGTGATTACCTCGGTGCGCAAGGGCGTTTTAAACACCTTTTCACCAAACAATACGACTATTTAATCGATGAGTGGCAAGCACGTGTCGATGCAAAATGGGATTATCTCCAACGTCGCGAAGAGGCCAGTGTCTAAGACACTTCCTCTCCCTCTCCTTTTCTCTTTTCTTTAAAAATACCCTGTACTCACATTTCGGTTACATTCTGGCGTTATACTGTTCTTATACATTATCAACGGAGGATAAGTTGATGGCTAGTTATAAGATTGAAGCAGTCGAAGGGATCGGTGAGACATTCGGTGAAAAATTACGCTCAGTAGGGATCAGAGATACCGAAGAACTTCTTCATGCACTCTCTACCCCTACAAAACGTGCTGCAGTAGTAAAAAATACCGCTATACCTGAAAAGCATATTCTACGATTTGCTAATATGGTTGATTTATTTCGGATCAAAGGGGTTGGCCCTCAGTACTCTGAACTTCTTGAAGCTTCAGGCGTCGATACGACCAAAGAGTTAGCGATGCGTGTACCCTCTAATCTACTCAAAAAAATGGATGAAGTAAACAGTTCTAAAAAACTTAGTAAACGTATTCCGACCGAAAAAGAGCTGGTGCGTTGGATAGAAGAGGCGAAAAGTTTACCACGCGTACTCGAATATTAAATTCTTTTAGGTGTTCCTTTGTGGAACCCTCTTTGCTTTAGAGTAATCAATAAAATATATTTATTGGATTAGCTATGTATCGAATGACCTATAATCACACCGGTGTTACCGGATGCTCCGCACGCGGTATCGCGAAACGAGACAGCAAAGAAGAACTTCTCAAGCTTGCCGAAGAACTCAAAGATTCCATTTGCAATGTCGAAATTCACCCAATAGAGGGGACGATAGAGAAAAAGTTACCGATGGAACTGTTTCTCAATATGAAAGAACTTCGTTGAAACGCTTTTTTTTAGTACTCGATGCTGGGACGGGGAGTATCCGATCCATCATCTTTGATACCCTCGGAAACCAAATCGCGATTGCCCAATACGAGTGGGAACATATTTCTGAAGCGGATGTTGCAGGGTCGATGGGATTTGATTTTGTGCGCGGTTGGGAACTTGCCCGAAAGTGTATCCGCGAATCGATTGCTACCTCAGGGATCAATCCTGCTGAGATTGCGGCGGTATCGGCATCAAGTATGCGCGAGGGGATCGTTGTCTATGACGGTGACAAACGTGAGCTTTGGGGCGTAGCCAATGTCGACGGCCGCTCAGGTGAAGAAGTCTCCTATCTCAAAAAAACATTTCCCTCATTGGAAGCAGAGAGCTACGCCATTAGCGGACAAACGTTTGCCCTCTCTGCCGCACCACGTCTGCTATGGCTGAAAAACAACCGTCCCTCATTGTATGAAAAAGCCCGCTACTTTACGATGATCAGCGACTGGATACTTTTCAAACTTAGCGGTGAGTTAGCAAGTGAGCCTTCCAACGCGGGGACGGCGGGAGCTTTTAGTCTCCGAAATCGAAACTGGGACAAGAGAGAATTCGAGCAATGCGGACTCAAAAATTTGTTTGTCCCTATACGCGAGAGTGGAGAAATTTTAGGTCATATTAGTGCAGAAGCTTCTAACGAGACGGGATTAAGCACGGAAACCCTAGTTGTGATGGGGGGCGGTGACGTGCAGATCGGTACGGCAGGTCTAGGGGCATCCAAGCTTGGCGATGCAGTCGTCCTCGGCGGGAGCTTTTGGCAGCAGGTGGTCAATATCACTAGCGATGCGAAACTCTCCAATGAGATGCTGTTGAGGGTCAATCCGCATGTTGTACGCGGGATGTCTCAGGCGGAGGGGATCACCTTTTTTACGGGTCTTGTGATGCGATGGTTTCGTAACACACTTGGATGCGGAAAAAGTTATGCAGAGCTTGAAGCTATAGCTTCACGTGTTCCCCTCGGATCACATGGAATCACCCCGATATTCAGTGATCGGATGAACTACGGCGAGTGGATACACGCCTCTCCTTCGTTTATCGGATTGGGGCTGGATGAGTCCAAATACAACGTCGCATCGATGTTTCGCTCCCTCGAAGAGAACGCGTGCATCGTCAGTGCAATCAATCTGGAGAATATCAAAACTTTTAGCGGTGTATCACCTACTTCCATTACCTTTGCGAGCGGTGCATCCAACGGGGCGCTGTGGTCGCAGATTTTAGCGGATGTCACAGGATTAGAAGTGCGCGTACCGGTAGTCAAAGAGGCGACTGCATTAGGTGTAGCGATGGCGTGCGGAATCGGTGCAGGAGTCTATAAAAGCTTTGAAGAGGCGGGGAGAAATATCGTCAAAATCGAGCGGACGTATGAGCCGAACATGCTCAATCACACGCAGTATGGTGAGATTAAAGAAAAGTGGCTCAAAGTTTACTCTAAACAGATGGAATTAGTCCGTGAGGGGACATTAGAGCCTATGTGGAAGGCTCCGGGAGTTTAGAAACGATAAGCACCTTCATCGAGTAAATCAAGCTCTTCGGTATATTTATCATCCACAAACGGTTCATAGTGCGATTTGTAGTACGCGTAGTGCTCCGTGTGTTTGTGCCCCTCTAACGACCCCTCATCTGCCCACGATTCAACGGCGAAGAATTTACGCGGATTGTTTTGGGATTGGAAGATGTAATAAAACAAACATCCAGGCTCTTTCAGCGATGGGGCAACCATATCTTCTAAAAGTTTTTTGACCGTTGCGATATGTTCCTCTTTGGCGATAAAGGTCACTTTTTTTGTAATTTTCATGTTGTATCCTTATTTTTTGAGTTTTGCTTGTTCAAGTTCCCAATATTCCATTTCGAACATCTGAGCGAGTGTGAGCGATCCCCATCCTCCGAGCTGTTCGGCAGAGAGGATGGCGGTGATGGTGTGTTTGACGATGTCAGCGATGATTCGGGATTCTTTTTCATCTTTGCCGAGTACCACAATCCCGCTCCCTTTGATCACAGCATAGCGGGGAGAAAGATCGAGACAGATATGTTCTGAGGAAGCATTAGCATCGAAATAGCTTTTGTACTCCTGTGTAAATTGCTCAATCCCCTTAGTAATATCACCGCCGATGATTGCGGGGAATGGCTTGATTCGGATAACGTGTTCGGGTGTTAGCCCTCCCTTTTTGACAAGGGCTTCGAGGTTGGGGAGGATGCTAAAGAGCTGAGCGCGGGGCGAGTCGATGAGCAGTGGGAATAGGTCGCATCCGCGCAGTTTTGCCGCTTCGATTCCCACCGCTTCGGCGATAGACTTGTCCCCTTTCCCTTCGCAGTCTCCGCATGCCAATGTGACGTGTTCTGTGAGATACTCTTCGGCAACGGTGACGATCTCAATCATCTTCTCATAGGCACGCTGTGCATTGTTATCAAACGTAAAGACGCCGTGGTGCATCAGAATCATCCCTGTGAGACTATCCCAATCGATGGTGCGGGTGATCTCATAGATATGTTTTGCCAGCTCAAATCCGGGCATTACATAGTCTATGATGAGCATATTAGGTCCATAGAGCTTTTGAACCAATCCTTTTCCATTTGGAGTATTGGTGAGGGTGACGACCGCGTCGGCATGGGTGTGATCGACAAAATCATAAGGGATGATGGCATGGAGGATTGCTTCGATGGAGGGGTTCGGGAAGCTTAGATCGCTCATTGCTGCACGCTGTTCAGCGACCATTTGGGTATCGCTGAGGCTCTCTCGTGTCGCCATCTCTAAAAGTACGTCGAGATTTACAGGAGAAAACCCAGGCTTTTCGATGGTATCGAGATTCCAGCCGCTCCCCTTGACGTAGAGGGTATTATCGATTTTCACCGAGGTATTTCCGCCGCCGTGGAGAACGAGCTCCTTACTCTGACCCAAGAGTTGGGAGGTATAGACCCTCATCCCCAGTGGGTCGTTTTGGTATTGGACGGCGAATGTATCGTCAAAGAGGCTTGTCATAATGTTAGATCCTTCTATTAGTGGTCAAATTATAGCGATGGAACGGTGAAATGTGTTAATATACACAAAAATAAAGATTACTTTTAAGGATTCATATGCCGTTACTTGACAGTTTTTGTGTAGATCATACCATTATGCCAGCCCCTGCCGTTCGTCGTGCCAAAGGGATGAAAACACCCAAAGGGGATGATATTACGGTATTCGATCTCCGTTTTTGCCGTCCGAATGAGGCGATTCTCTCCTCTGAGGGGATTCATACTCTAGAGCATCTCTTCGCCGGATTTATGCGTGATCATCTCAACTCAGGGAGCACGGAGATCATCGATATATCTCCTATGGGATGCCGCACCGGATTTTACATGTCAGTGATCGGTACTCCGAGTGAAGAGACCGTAGCGGATGCGTGGGAAGCATCCATGCACGATATTCTCGCCGTAGAAAAACAAAGTGATATTCCTGAACTCAACGTCTATCAATGCGGAACCTATACTATGCACTCCCTCGAAGATGCGAAAGCGATTGCGACCGAAGTGCTCCGCCGTGATATCGATATCATGGATAACGAAGCATTAGCGCTAGATTTATCGAAGGTAGAACAATAATGCTTCTTTTATTACCGATGAATGGCGATGATACGCAGGAGTCTGAGCTTACGGGCATTTTGAGTGCATCATTTTGGGCGACGGTAGAGGTCGAAGAGGGACGAGTCATTGAAATTAACTTTTATACGGATCGCACGACGATCGACACCCCATGCGATGCGGTGATCGTCACTAACAATTATGAGCCTGTGATGGAATTTCTCGATCAGCAGATGATGGTGTTGGTGGCTCATACTCAGAGAACCATCGATGATATCGTCGAAGCTTATCTTTTCCGTGAGTTGCACGATTTGGCACTATGATTACCTCTCTCCTTCATCCTACACCCCATACGAAGATTATGGTGGTGACCAGTCATTTGGATACGATGGTTGAGGAGTTAGGTGGTTTCCTCGCTCCTTATGAGGGGTTAATCGATATTTCACTTTTCCCAGGCGAGCATCAAAATCTCAACCCTTTTCATAAAATATTTACGATCAAAGATTATAAATCTCCAGCAGGTGGAATCCCCCGCGACTACGCCGCGGTTATCGTGCAGGATGTGTTGCATTTGCATGAAACACCGCGTAAATTTTTAGAGCTGATCTACCGAACGCTGCTCAATGCTTCAGAAATCATTATTATCCAAAAAAACGATTCGATGAGTATTACTGAGATTGAATCGTTGCTCGATCAAGTGGAATTTCGGGCGATCAATGCAATGAGCGATTTGATTGAGGGGCATGAGGTAATTGTGGGGAAGAAGATGCATATGTGGGGTAATGGACTATAATAGTTTTTGTTGGCATAGGCAAAAAGCTAAAATAGGTTTGAAGAGATATAATGTAAAAAATTTCAAAGTGTCACAAGCAAGGAAAAACAAATGGAGCTAAATTATTTTGCTCACCTACAGACACTACTCCATTATTCGGTCGGTTTGATCACTATCCTAAACCCTATTGCAGCTGCAGCGATTATGATTTCCTCTTCCCCCTCGAATCTTACCAAAGAAGATACGAAAGAAATTGGTAAAAAAGCTGCATTAACCGTAATGATTGCTTCCTTAATTACTATTTTTTTGGGTAATGCTATTTTTGAACTTTTTGGGATTACCACCTCTTCGGTGATGGTGATCGGCGGAATCATTTTGTTATTGATGTCCATTCATATGGTGCAGGGTAAAATCCCAGAAACATCTCATTCATCTGAAGAATCCAAAGTGACAATGTTAAAAGAAGATATCTCTGTTATCCCTATCGGAATTCCCATTTTATTTGGTCCGGGATTGATATCTACCCTTATGATTTTTAAAGCAAAAAGTTCTAGTATGCTAGAAATTTTATTACTCGTCGTAGCGGTATCAATCGTCTGTTTGATTATCTATTTAACATTGAAAAATGCAATCTTTTTGACAAAAGTTTTGGGTGTTGTCGGATTAAAAATTATGACGAGAATTATGGGTCTTGTCGTCGGAGCGATTGCGGCTCAATTCATTGTTTTTGGGATCAAAGCACTGTGGCAACCTCTTTAAAGTTATTGGTTTGAAACGATATAATTGGATGAAGAAGAGATGTGAGGTAACGGATGGCACAAGCGTGGGTACAAAGCGAAGATGGCAGTTATACAGCTTACAGCAGTGAATACGACGAACACTACCATTCGACCAAAGACGGCGCTCTCAATGAATCACTCAAAAAACACATTGAACCTGCTTTTGCACTGCACCGCGAGAAAGATCACCTTCGACTCATCGATATCTGTTTCGGATTGGGATTTAATACCCTCCTGAGCCTCTATTATCGCGATACCTATTGTCCCGAGACAACCCTCGAAATCTACTCTCCCGAACTCGATGGCGAATTGGTGGCTTCACTCGTTGATTTTCCTTATCCAGACATCTTTGAGCCATACCGAAATATTATCACCGACATTGCAACGCTCGGTGGGTATGAAGATGAGCGGACGGTAATCACCGTCGATATTATGGATGCGCGGGTTGCGATGAGTGAGTTGGAAGGTGAGTGGGATGTATGCTATCAAGATGCCTTTAGCCCTTCGGTTAATCCACTGCTTTGGACGCAGGAGTATTTTGCAGATGTAGCACGGTTGATGGGAGAGGATGGGATACTCACCACCTATTCAACTGCACTCGCTACACGATTGGCACTCTATGAAAATGGCTTTCATGTCTATCTCAATGCGGGTGATGGGTATCGCAATGCGACGATTGCCTCGCGGCGTGAGCTTGTGAAGTATGAGAGAGTCGATATGGAACATAAGATTGCGTGCAATCCGTCCATCCAAAGTCTTAGAGACGAAAATTTGGTTCTTTGAGACGATAGTGATCGATGAGGTGGCGGAGGCGGTTTTCATTGAAACGCCAAAAGTGTTTCGGATCAAATTCGGAATGGGTGAGCATTTGTTCATACAATGCTTCTTCGCTCATCCCCGCTTGATTAGACTCGACCATTATGCGTTCTAACAGCGCTACCGATTCAGGGGTGGTGTCATCATCAGCCAGAGCCTTTTGCGGAAGAAAGAGATAGACCTTGTAAAGCGACAGAGCAAGTCCACCGATAAAGGCAGCCATCATGACCCATTCAATCGTTTTCATGGTTAGTAGAGTGAGTGGATATGGTCGATATCATTCCAGCTCATCCCTTGAGATTTTGATGCAGTGAGAATATGGCGCATATAACGGGCGAATACGTCGGTTTCGATGTTAACACGTGTCCCTTTTTTATAAGTGCCAAATAGCGTTTCACGCATCGTGATCGGGATGATCGTGAGGCGAAATGCACCCTCCATCACTTCGTTGACGGTGAGGCTGATCCCATCAATCGTGATAGAACCTTTAGGGGGGATGAGGGGGATAAACTCACTATCCACATCGACGATGACATCGTAGCTGTTACCGTTGTCGGTGATGGAGCGGATGGTGCCGATCGTGTCGATATGCCCTTGTACGATGTGTCCCTCGAAGCGATCTCCCATCATCATCGCGGGTTCGATGTGGACTGATCCTGAGAGTTTTTCGGTAGCGATATGTTTGAGGGTTTCAGGAGAGAGTTCGACGCTGAATCCATCAGACTCAATGCTCACAACCGAGAGACACGTACCGTTGATAGCGATGGAGTCACCGAGTTTTGGCTTATGCGTGGCTTTGAGGGATAAACGGTTCCCTCCAAAGCTCTTCACCTGCGCCATTTCTCGAATCAAACCTGTAAACATAGTGCTCCTTTGTTAAAATACAATTTTACCCTCTTCTTGCAAAGAGCGGATAATACTTTTTGCTTTTTCGTGACCGTTATAGGCCGCTTTTCGGCACCATTCCAGCGCCGTGTCGTTGTTCATCTCACATCCGAGCCCCTGATCGTACATCAACCCTAAATTGTATTGCCCCTCAGCGAGGTTAGCATTAGCGGCGCGGGAGAAGCAGATAAATGCTCTTGGGTAGTCTAGGGATACTCCATGACCCTCTTTGTAGAGGACGCCGAGGTTATTGAAGGCATTTGCATTGCCCCGTTTAGCGGCTTCTTCGTACCAAAATGCTGCTTCGGAAAAATTTTGAATACAACCAATACCCCGTTCTAATGCCAGAGCTGCTTCAAACTGTGCCTGAGGAAATTCGAGGATAGCCGCACGTAAAAGGAGTTCATACGATTTGAACTGATCGTGGGGAACAACAACCCCATCGGCATACATGAGGGCGAGATTATAAATCGCCGTCGGTTCGTTCAGTTCGGCGGCTTGGGTATAGAGGTGGAATGAGCGCTCCAGTGAGCTCTCAACCCCCAGCCCTTTTTGGTGCATGTACCCCAGTGAAGAGAGAGCGGTAGGGTTGTTTTGAAGGGCGAGGGTTTCGAAAAGTTCAAGCGCCTCTTCGTAGCGCTCGCTGTTAAAAGCGTCGAATGCACTTTGGAGCATACAAATTCCTATTCAATTTTTAGGGGATTATAACAAAGGGTACTTTAGCGACGTACTTTTCTCGCTTCGCGCTGTTTTTCTTTAAGTTTCGTTACAACGTCTTTAAGCCGTTCTTTCTCTTCCAGCAGTTGATCGCGGATCAAAAACTCATCTCCACCGTCGACTTCGGGATCGTATTCGAGGGGTTCGGGAGTGTAATTTTTCAACATCTCTTCCAATGTTAGGGGTTTGTCGTTGTTCATGGCAATCACTCTTCATCAAAAGTTTTGCTTAATTGTAGAGCATTTTTCCTTTGTATTTTTATAGGTTTCAACATGAGAAGCTATAATTGCAGTAATAATTTACGTAAAAAGAAGTAATAATGAATTATGACGTTATCGTCGTCGGCGGAGGACACGCCGGAATCGAAGCCGCTCTCGCCTCGGCACGGATGGGACAAAATACCCTGATGGTCTCTATTTTGGCGGAACAAGTAGGTGCTACGAGCTGTAATCCTGCCGTCGGTGGACTCGCAAAAGGGCATTTAGTACGAGAACTCGATGCCCTCGGCGGAGAGATGGGATTGCTTACCGATGAGGCAGGAATCCAGTTTCGTATCCTCAATATCACCAAAGGCCCCGCCGTCCGCGGAAGCCGTGCGCAGATCGATATGGATCGCTACCGCATCATCGCCCGCAACACCATCTTGACCACACCAAATATGTCATTGATCCAAGAGACGGTCAATGCCCTCATCATGGAAGAGGGGAGTGTTGTCGGCGTTCGCACTCATTTACTCAACGATTATCGAGCTAAAAAAGTGATTTTGACGACGGGGACATTCCTCAACGGAGTTGTCCATATCGGTGAAATCACCCAGGAAGCAGGACGTTTCGGAGAATTCCCAGCCAAAGGGCTCACCGACTCACTCCGCGAAGCGGGATTGAATGTCGGACGGCTCAAAACAGGAACATGTCCCCGTATTGACAGCTCTTCGATCGATTTTAGCGTTATGGAGATTCAAGACGGTGATGAATTGCCGAACCCGTTCAGTTTCCGTACCGACCGCAATGAGTTTGCCCGTACCAAAAAACAGCTCCCTTGCTATATCGCTTACACAAATGAAGAGACCCACAGCCTTATCGAGGGGAACTTCCACCGCGCACCATTATTTACGGGACAGATTGAGGGGGTAGGACCGCGCTATTGTCCGAGTATCGAGGATAAGATTAACCGTTTCCGCGACAAAGAACGTCACCACCTCTTTATCGAGCCTCAAAGTGCGGAGAATACCGAGTGCTACATCAACGGTATGTCCACGTCGCTCCCGCCCGATGTACAGCGCTCTATGATCCAATCGGTGCATGGGATGGAGAATGCGAAAATTGTCCGTTACGGCTACGCTATCGAGTACGATTATGTCGATCCGACCGAACTCAAACACACCCTTGAGACGAAAAAAGTCAAAAACCTTTATTGTGCAGGACAGCTTAACGGGACGACGGGATACGAAGAGGCGGCGGCACAGGGGATGATGGCGGGGATCAATGCCGCATTGTCGTTGCAGGGGAAAGAACCCCTCATTTTACGCCGTGATGAAGCCTACATCGGAGTATTGATCGACGATTTGGTGACCAAAGGGACGAAAGAGCCGTATCGTATGTTCACCTCCCGTGCCGAGTATCGTCTTCTTCTTCGTGAAGAGACAGCGGACTTACGTCTGGGGAGATACGGTCATGCTTTGGGGTTGATCGATGATGCTCAAATGGAGCGGATCGAGACGAAACGTATCCAAATTGCGGAAGGGTTAAAACTTCTCGAAGAGACGATCTATACCCCGAACAAAGAGTTTTTGGCATTTTTAGCCTCTATCGATGAGGAACATATCACCGATAAACTCACTGCGACCCAGCTCGTTTCACGTAAGAGTTTTGAACTGGATAAATTGGTTAAGCTGATCCCGAGTTTCGCAGAGCTTGACCCCTATATCCAAGAGCAGATTTTGATCGAAGCGAAATATGCCCGATACGTCGAAAAACAAAGTGATGACATCGAGCGGATGTCTAAAATGCTCCATATTGCTATCCCGGAAGGGTTTGATTTTTCTTCTGTTTCTGGGCTCTCTAATGAGATTGTGAGCAAGCTTAACACCTTTAATCCGCCGACCTTGCAGGCGGCATCGCAGATTTCGGGAATGACCCCCGCTGCGTTGGATATTTTACATATTTATATCAAAATGGCAGGGAAAAAATGAGATATTTTTACTACGTTCACACTGGGCACCGTATCGGGCTCGATCGTTTTCACCGTGCCGTTGCTATTATGAATGAGCTTCAAAAAGAGATTGATATTACCTTGCTTTGTTCGGACTTTCGGATTGCGGCCGAAGCAAAAGAGTACGGGATAAAGCGTGCTGTTGGCATCGATCTTGTCCGTAATATTCCCCAGATTGCGAGTCACGGTGACAAGATTATTTTCGATTCTGCCGAGCTCAATTCGGTGTTACACGAGGATATGGTTCAATTTTTCTCGACGTTTATTCGGATCAGTGACGATCCTGCAGTGGTAAAACATTCGGGCGAATTTTTGATTTCCCCCTATGCGCAGGGGGAGGGGATTTACAAAGCCGTCGTTGTCGATGAACACTATTTTGAGCCGCTTGTAAAAACCATCCCTTTGGCACTTTTTTTCGGAGACGACGATTACGAAAAAGATTTGGAAGCAGCTCAGGAAATTTTCGCCCCATTTAAGATGGATTTGTTGATGGGATTTTATCATTTTCTTGGGTATGAGGAGACGCTTAAATCAAGTTTCACTACTGTACACGATACGGAAGCGTATGAGAAAGTGATCCGTGAAAGCGAGATTCTGGTGAGTGCATCGCCACAAGCGGTACTTCAAAGTTTAGCGGGCGGAGGGAAACCTGTATATCTTCAGCGTCCTGATTACCCTCGGGATTTTATTCCGTTGTTTGAATCTCTCTCTATTCCGATAGTTGACGGAGTTACTAAGGATAGCCTTATGGATAGTATAAGCTGTACTTTATCAAATACCTATCACAACATCACTAAAAGTAACAAAAATATGGCTGATTTTGTAAGAAAAGCCTTTCATTTATAGAAACTTAAACCTTTTTCGCTTATGATAGGGAGTTAAATTTCCAACTTAAGTGAGATAACAATGATGGATGAAAGCAGAAGAGGCTTTATTGGTAAAGCTTTCGGTGCAGTCGCCGCTGTCGGAGGGGTCGCCTCTCTCATAGCGATGAAGAAGACATGGGATCCGCTTCCAAGCGTCATGTCAGCTGGTTTTACAACGGTAGACGTGTCAGGCTTAGAAGCTAATAAACTAGAAATCGCCGTATGGCGTGGGAAACCGGTGTTTATTTTAAAATACACCGAAGATATGAAACCGACCGATGGACGTAGTGTCAAAATCGGTGATCACTATTTTTCGGTCATGATCGGTCTTTGTACTCATTTGGGCTGTATTCCGGCTTACCGTGCAGATCAACATGATTTTAAATGTGCTTGTCACGGCGGAGAGTTTTCGGCTGATGGTGTTCATAAATTCGGACCTCCTCCGAGACCATTGGATCTTCCACCGTTTAAACTTGACGGTGTAACACTTGTTTTGGGTGAAGAAGGACCTGAATACAAAGCAATGATGGCAAAAGCAGGAGGAGCATAAGATGGCAGAATTTAAAAAAGCAGACTCGATGCTCGAGTGGTTTGACCAACGTTTAGGTGTTGTCAACTTTGCAAAAGTGATGATGACAGAATATTGGATTCCGAAAAATATTAACTTTTTGTGGGCAATGGGTGTATTACTCACTGTAATGTTTACATTTTTAGTTGTTTCAGGAATTTTCCTTTTGATGTATTACAAACCAGATGTTAATATGGCATTTGATAGTGTGAACTACACCATTATGCAAGAAGTTGCTTACGGTTGGTTGTTCCGACATATCCACGCAGTAGGTGCTTCGGTCGTTTTCTTGGTCATTTATATCCACATGTTTACCGGAATTTATTACGGCTCTTACAAAAAAGGGCGCGAGATGATCTGGATCTCAGGTATGTTGTTGTTTGTCCTTTTCTCAGCAGAAGGATTTAGCGGATACATGCTTCCATGGGGACAAATGTCATACTGGGCAGCATACGTTATTACAGAAATATTCGGCGGTATCCCGTTCATCGGGGATGAGTTGGTTGTTTGGATTCGCGGTAACTTCTATGTTTCCGATTCAACATTGACCCGTTTCTTTATGCTCCACGTATTGTTGATTCCATTGGCAATCCTCGGTGCGATTGTATTTCACTTTTACGCATTACGTTTTCCACACGTTAATAACGAAAAGGGTGAGTTTTTCGATTTTGATGAGGAAGCAGAAAAATACCTTGCAGGAAACAAAAAAGAGTCTAAAGTTGTCCCTTTCTGGCCGGTATTTTTGTCAAAAGATTTCTTTGTTCTCGGGTTCTTTATGTTGTTCTTCTTTTACTTGGTTTTCTTCCATTACAACTTTGCAATGGATCCGGTTAACTTTGATAAAGCAGACGGTCTTAAAACTCCGGCACACATCTATCCTGAGTGGTATTTCTTGTGGAGCTATGAAGTATTACGCGGATTCTTCTTTGAAATCGCAGGTGTATCCGGTAAAGATTTAGGTCTAATTGCATTTGGAATTGCAAACGCTATTTTCTTTGTTATGCCATGGTTGGATCGCTCACCAATGGTAAAACCGGCTAATCAACGTCCGTATTTTAAATACTGGTTCTGGTTCTTGATGGTCGATTTGATCGTACTTACTGTATACGGTAAATTACCTCCGACCGGTGCAAATGCATGGGTAGGATTCGCCTCATCAATGACATTCTTAGTACTTTTTGCAGCGTTACCGTTTATTACCAAAGCAGAAGCTAAAAAAGTGGGGGGCAAATAATGAGAGAGTTTAAAATTTTAGCAGTTATTGCCGCTCTTGTCGGTATTACTTATTATGGTATTGAGCCATATGCTCATCATATTATGCATCCTGAAGTTGCTCCGGCTGATTTCAGTTTCAAAACACTCAAAAATGTTGATACAACATTGGCGGGTAACGTTGAAAACGGTAAAGTGCTTGTTGAAGCAAACTGTATTGCATGTCACGCGATTGACAAAGCAGGTTACCCTGCGGTTATGCCAAACGCCGACGCTGCAGCATCTTACGGTGTTGTTCCACCGGATTTGAGCAGTGCTGGTCGTATTTATGACAAAAACTATTTGGCAAACTTTATTTTTGATCCTGTAACGGCAATGCATTTGGAAGGAAAATATACCCCTGAAAGTGGTAAACAATTCCCAATGCCGGCTTATAACTGGATGTCTCCTCAAGAGATCATGGACGTAGTTGCGTATTTGCAATCGGTCTCTCCAAAAGTAGAGGGGACAGAAGCGCACAAAGCAACATTTGAAGCAGCATGCGGACGTTGTCATGATATGAAATATGCGGGTATCGAAGCGACAACGCCTAAAGATAACCTAAAAACATACATGGGGACAACGCCTCCTGATTTGTCACAATACATTAAAAGTCGTGGTGAGCACTATCTCCACACCTTTATTAATGATCCTCAAGCATTGTTGCACGGTACTTCTATGCCACGTGTCGGTTTGACCGAAGCAGCGCAAGAAGAAGTAATAGCCTATATGGAAGAGATCGGTGACTCTAAAAAAGCTGAACGAGAGAGCCTTGGTCTATGGGTAATGCTCTATACGTTTGTATTTGCAATCTTGGCTTATTTGTGGAAACGCAAAATCTGGTCAGAAGTTCACTAAGGAGTAATGGATGAAAATGGTTAAAATTCTAGCATTATCGGCACTCCTTAGTGCCGGTGTAATGGCGGACGAAACATTGGCTGTAAATATGAGTCAAATGGAAAACGGTTTGAGTAATGTTCAAAAAGGTTTTCTTTACAATGCCCCTGCATTGATCAAATCAGGTGTAAGTGAAATTCACAAAGCAAATGCTCTTTTTCATAATGTGGATTCGAGCAAAAAATATCTTCCAAAAGATAAACAACATATGGGAAATATCGCTTTTAATGCGTCTAAACGTATTGACACTGCATCAGACGAATTGATTAAAGCTTTGAACAAAAAAGAGTATTCAAAAGCAAGTCAATCATATTCAGAAATTGTGAATGCTTGTACAGCATGTCACGCAGTCGTTCGCGGCTGGTAAAAATAATCCCCTCTTCGGGGATTTCCCCCTTAACTCTTTCAATAAATAAAACTCACAACAACTTTTAGATACTATCGCGCATTGCTCCTGATATCAGGATTTTTTCAAGGATAGTCGTGTTAGTAGACAGTTATGGTAGAACGGTTGATTATTTACGGGTTTCGGTAACGGAACGGTGTAACTTTCGGTGTCAGTATTGTATGCCCGAAAAACCGTTTTCATGGGTACCAAAAGAGAATCTACTCAGCTTTGAAGAGTTGTTTGAATTTATAAAAATCGCCATCGATGAAGGGGTGACAAAAATTCGTATTACCGGTGGTGAACCGCTATTACGTGAAGACCTCGATACATTTATAAAAATGATTCATGAGTATAAAAACGATATAGATTTGGCTATGACGACTAATGCTTTTTTGCTTAAAGGTGCCGCTCAAAAACTCTACGATGCAGGGTTGCGCCGATTGAATGTTTCGATTGATTCACTCAAACCTGATATTGCTGAAACGATCGCTAAAAAAGATGTACTGCGCCAAGTGCTCGAAGGTGTTAATGAAGCTCTTCGCGTCGGGATGAAAGTAAAAGTGAACATGGTGCCGATGAAAGGTCTGAACGATACTGAAGTTCTAGATGTCTTGGAGTACTGTAAAGAGCGCGGGATGACGGTTCGCTTTATTGAGTATATGGAAAACGTCCATGCCGAGATAAATATCAAAGGGATGCAAAGCCCGGAATTGCTCAGTATCATCGGGAACCGATATCGCTACGGTGATGAAGGGTTTGACGGCCACTCCCCCTCACACTATTATAAACTTGAGGATGGTTATGAGTTTGGGATCATTGAACCGCACAAAGACGATTTTTGTATGAAATGCAATCGCATTCGTCTCACCGCAGAAGGGAATCTGATCCCATGTCTGTATTTTGATGAGGCAATGTCGATCCGTGATGCCGTACGTCGCGGTGACATCAAAGAAGCGGCTTTAGTGCTCAAAGAAGTGATCCGTACTAAGCCAGAGAAAAATCGCTGGGGTGAGGGTGATACTGAACAATCTAACCGCGCATTTTACGAAACTGGGGGGTGAAGATGCTTTACCTTGTAGAACATTTCTATGACTATCATAATACGCCGTTTGAACGCGTCCAAACGTCTGCCTTAACACTGGGTTTTGCTCAGCGCAAGGCTCAAAAAGCTACGCTTTCGATGGAGCAAAAATGCTCTATTTAGTTGAACATTTTTACTCCGTGCAGGGTGAGGGGAAATACACGGGAGTACCATCACTCTTTTTCCGTTTCGGTGGGTGTAATCTCAAATGTGAAGGGTTCGGATGCACCGAAAAAGCACCTGATGGCTCAGAAATTCTCGGATGCGATACGGTGTATGCGGTAGATCGTAAAGCATTCGGTGAGTTATGGATGGAGATTGAAGAGCTTCAGAGTCTCATTTGGATTATGAATGGCTATCGGTTGCCTCCACATGTGGATGTCGTCCTCACCGGAGGTGAGCCTCTCATCTATGCCAATGAGCCGATTTTCGTTGAGTTTATGGAGTATTTGATATCACAAGGGCATCGTGTTACATTTGAGACCAATGCGACGATTGCCCCTGATTTTAAGCGCTATCCATTTTATGCACAGGCGACTTATGCCCTCTCAGTAAAACTTTCCAACAGTGGTGAGCCACTTGAGAAACGGGTAAAACCGGAAGCCTACGGAACTATCATCGCCCATGCAAAAGAGAGTTTTTTTAAATTCACCGTCGATGAACCCTCACTTGTAAGTCATATCGAATCGGAAATCGATGAGATCATCGCCCCTCATCCTTATACACCAGTGTATTGTATGCCACTTGGCGGGGATAAAGCGCATATAGAGGCGAACTGCGAAGCAGTCATCGAATTTTGTAAACGTCGGGGCTTTATCTATTCTGATCGTCTCCATATTCGTATCTGGGATCAGAACCACGGTGTATAATAGTGTTAATATTTAAGATCACACATTGTGACCTTAAACTGTGAAGGTGTGTCATGATTATCCGAAAACTTTTTAAATTTGAAAACGCTCATATCGTGCGTGGCTGTTCCACTCAACGGTGCCGTGCCTCGATTCACGGGCATTCGTATAAAGTCGAAGTGTTGCTTGAATCTGATTTTCTCGATAATGGTCAGATGGTGTACGATTTCGGTCTGATGAAGCAGGGGATGAAAGAGCTGATTGATGCGTTCGATCATGCTATTGCACTTTGGGATGGAGATGATGTGGAATACATTAATGATATGAAACGCAACTCAAATCGATGGGTGCAAATTCCCGTTTCCCCTTCGGCAGAACAGTTTAGTCGCCTCATTTTTGTAATGATCGACAAACTTCACTGGTTTACCGAGATGGTGAACGGGGAGAAAATGGTGCGGCTCTTTAGTATTATCGTCCATGAGACCGAAACAGGATATGCGCAATGCTTTCGATCTGATGCCTATTCGGAGAAGATGGGATTAATCGATCTGGAAAAAATCATTTTCAGCGATGAGATACGTCAAGGGTGGAGTGACCCTGAGTTATGGGATAAAATCAAGCGCGGAGAAAAATTTATCAATCCTACAACGGTTTAATAGAAGGAAGTTTTCTCCCGTATCCTGAAGATACGGGTAGCGTTTCAGGAAACATCCCTACGGGAGCGCTTTGCCTGTAAAGCGCATAAGATTAGTAAGTGATCAGAGAGTTTTGCTCTTCTGAATTCATGCACCAGCGTGTCGGGATAATCTTCACACTAGACCCTTTCTCAAAGCCCTCCACCGAAGCATCCACCATCATGTAAGCATTGGCACGTGAAAGCGGTAACACCATCCCCGGACCGAATTTTTCGCACGGTGTGAAAGAGGCTCCATCAAACCACCCCGGTATCAAAGAACGTCTCCCTTTTTTCATTTTAAATGGCTCACCCATGGTTGTTGTGATAGGTGCGAGGTATTTATCGCTTCGACCGCTGAGAGAGAGGATGGCGCTTTGCCCAAACATCTCAAAACACAATGCCGCCGCGAGAGGATTACCGGGGAGATTGAGGATAAGGGTATCTTTGATACGACCGAATGTCGTCGGTTTACCAGGTTTGATATCGACCGATTCAAAAGCCGCTTCGAATCCGAGGGAGGCAAACGCCTCTTTGGTGAAATCGGCATCCCCGACACTCACCCCGCCGGAGGTGATGATGAGATCGGCATCCAGTGCGCGTCGGATATGCTCTTGGATCGATTCCATCGAGTCTGATGCCGTTCCGGTAAAGATCACATTGCACCCCAGCTCTTGCGCGCGCGCGGCAAAGGTCGGGGTATTGGTGTTATAGAGCTGATTTGATCCCAACTCCTCATAATGCATTTTGAGCTCATTTCCTGATGAGAAAAGGGCAACGCGGGGACGGCGATACACTTTGATATGGGTAATCCCCTGCGATGCGAGGAGCGAGATATGATGGGCGTGAAGCATTGTCCCCTGATTCAATAACTCCATCCCCGATTGAATATCTTCCCCTTTGAGGCGGATATGGGCAGAGGCTCGGATGGAGGAGGGGAGGGTGACTGAGTCACCGTTGACGCTCACCTCTTCGATGGGGACGATTGCTTCACACCCCTGCGGGATTTTTGCCCCCGTCATGATACGGATGCACTGATCTTCGACCATGCGTATTTCGGCACCGTCTCCGGCAAAGATGACACACGATTGTTTCACTGTTTTTCCTGCATCCTCAACCCGTACCGCATAGCCATCCATTGCGGAGTTATCAAACGAGGGGAGAGAATGGGTGGCGGTAACGCTTTCGCAGAGGACTCGATGGATAGCGTTTTCTATCGGTACGATTTCACTTTGCATTGGGGTGGCAAAAGTATAAATCGCATCGAGTGCCTCTTCTACGTTGATCGCCATGCTATCTCCTTACGCATATTCTTCCTCTTTATGCATTAACTATTCGCATTATGAGGAATCATTTAGGTAGTCATTATAGGCAAAATAAGGTAAAATCCCCTTTATGGAAGCTATGTATACAACCGGACTTAATATCCACTACTTCGGAGTTATTGTGTTGATGGGAGTTGTAGTCTTTAACATCGTAATGTTATCGCTCTCTCATCATATTATCCGCTATGCTAAACGGATGCGTATTGTAATGCCGATTTCCGGTTCACTTATCGCACTGATCCTTTTTACAGGAGCCGTGATGATGGCTGCTAAACATTTAGCATTTACCTTCTCAAATATTGCAATGATAATCATCGCAATTGTTATGATTATTCTTGAAGCAAAACGGTATAAAACATTGAAACGACGTACCGATATTACGCAAGAGGGCGCATTCGTAGAGTACAAGAAAAAAGCGTTTCGTTTTTTAGGGATTGAGATGGTGATGTTACTTGGTATGAGTATTTGGATGATGTTGATATGAAATTTCTTCTCCATGCAGATGCCGGCTCGGAGGAATTGAGCGTTTTTGGTGATGATTACAAATATTTAATCAAAGTTAGACGCCATAAAAATGGTGATTTGATTGCTTTTCGATCGCGCGAAAATTTACAAGAAGAGTATCGCTACGCTCTGGAGAGAACGGATGGCCGAACGGCTTATTTTTCGCTTCAAAGTCACCATAGCGCACCGTGTGAGAATGAAAAAAAACTTCATATCGGATGGTGTTTAGTAGATCCGAAAACGATTGAGAAAACCCTCCCGATGCTCACGGAACTCGGAGTTCACAAAATCACCTTTATCCATTGCCGCCGCTCTCAGCAAAATTTTCGCCTCGATTTTGAACGATTTAACCGGATTATGGAGAGCTCCATCATGCAATGCGGTCGTACGTCGTTGATCGAACTCTCCGAAGCTCCAAATCTCAGCACCTTTTTAAAAAACAATCCCCAATCGGTGATCTTTGATTTCGGCGGAACAGCGCTTGAGAACGAAGAATCGGTCGATACGGTTGTGATCGGTTGCGAAGGGGGATTTGATGAGGGGGAGCGTAAATTGTTCAGTGATTATCGTGTTCGCCTCTTTTCTTCCCCGATGATTTTACGCTCCGAAACAGCAGCGGTTGCGATAGCATCGCGCTTATTGTAAAAAAAGAATTTTTTCGTTATAATTCGCCTCCAATTATCCGCCCCCGTACGGATATAAAACTATACAGACCGACGTACAACGCCGTCGATCACAAGGCAAACTTATGAAAAAAGATCTTCACCCTAACATCGTAGAATGTTCAGTTAGCTGTGCATGTGGTAATGAATTTACAACAACCAGCACAAAAGAGACCATCCGCGTCGATATTTGCAGCGCATGTCATCCGTTTTATACCGGTTCTGAGCGTCAAGTAGATACTGCAGGTCGTATCGATAAATTCAAAAAACGTTACGCACTTAATTCATAATTTGTACGCCAAAGGAATTTATCCCTTTGGCTACGCTAACGCTAAGTTTCCCTCAGCGGGAAGCTCACGTGCAGTAAACCGCACTTGAAGAGGCTCTGTGTTATCACTTGTCCCCACTCCTATCGGAAATATTTCTGATATTTCACTTCGTTCTCTCGATGTTTTATCCACTGCGCATACTATTCTTTGTGAAGATACCCGTGTTACTAAAAAACTGATTCATTTACTCAAAGAACGCCATAACCTTACCACCAGCGAACCGCAATTTTTCAGTCTTCATTCACACAATGAGAGTGAATTTATCTCCAAACTTACCCCTGAATTTTTTAATCAAAATGTTGTTTATGTGAGCGATGCGGGGATGCCGGGGATCAGTGATCCGGGGCAGATGTTGATCCACTATTGCATCGAGCACAAAATCGCATACGATGTTTTGCCGGGGGCAAATGCGGTACTGACCGCATTTGTCGCCAGCGGATTCGTCCAGACGAAAATGCTCTTTTTCGGCTTTTTGCCTCACAAAGGAAATGACCGATCAGCTGCATTGCAAGAAGCATTGTTTAACGGATACACGACGGTATTGTACGAAGCGCCGACACGGTTGGAGAAACTTTTAGGTGAAATAGCGATTGCAGCGCCGACACGGCAGGTCTTTTTAGCCAAAGAGCTGACGAAAAGGTATCAGCGTTTTTATCGGGGAGTCGCTTCGGAGCTGATCCCTCAAATGGAAAAAGAGATCCGAGGGGAATGGGTTGTGGTTATCGAAGCCTCCGAAGGGAAAAGCGCATCGCTCAGTGAACAGGATATTTTAGCCCTCGACATCCCTAAAAAAGCCGCTTCCAAACTGATCGCAAAAATTACGGGTGAAAATCCAAAAGAGTGTTACACGCGCCTCATGAAATCTTAAAATCTTAGGATATAATTACTTATGCTTATTTATGGAAAACAACCGGTTTATTACGCAATTGAACGTCATAAGGATCGTATAAAGACCCTTTATTTGGCAAAAGAACTCGATAAAAAAGAGTATTCTCACCTCATGAAAATGGGATTTGAGATCAAACGTATTCCTGAAAAAGCGGCACAATCTATGGTCAAAGGGGGAAATCATCAGGGATTCATCGCTGAGATTTCCCAAATTGTCCCGTATGCTTCCCCTTTTTTGAAAAAATGTGATTTTGTTGTTATTCTCAACTCGATTACCGATATGGGAAACATCGGTTCATTGATCCGAAGTGCTTATGCACTAGGGGTAGATGCGATCGTTATCAGCGGTATAAAAGAACCAAGCTTGGAACCGATGATCCGTACCAGCAGCGGTGCGGCTTTGGATATGCCGCTGGTTATCATTCACAACATTCATGATGTTCTTCATGAGTTGAAGCAATCTGGATTTCAGATATACGGTGCTGTTATGGATGGTCAGGATATAAGAGAGACGACATTTAGCTCTAAAAGGGCTTTGGTGTTAGGAAACGAAGGGGAAGGTTTGAGCGGACGTGTCCAAAAAAGCCTTGATATTGGTATTTCTATCCCTATGGCACATGATTTTGATTCTTTAAATGTCGGTGTTGCCGGCGCAATATTAATGGAGAGAATGAGATGAAATTCAACACGTTTGAGGATTTGCAGGCTCTGGGAACAGAGAAAATTCATGAGAGAACCCATATTTCTCGAGATAAAGTAGAGTTGGTTATGACCAAGTCGTATGGCGAAATCGGACGGGTTCAATTCATGGGGTATCTCTCAATCTTAGAACGTGAATATGAAATTGATTTGAATGATCTTCGACATGAATATACCGAATTTTGTAAAACTCACGCGATGTTGATGCCTCAGAAAGAATCGGTTATCTTGCAATCGGTTTCTAACAGTAAGCCGAAATGGATTGTTGTAGGAGTGATTCTCATTGTTTTGGTGATGGTGGCAGGATATTTCTTGCAAGGAAAAATGTCAGCTATGCCTCAAGAAGAGGTGATGGAATTAACAACATCATCTGTTGAAGTTGCTGATGAAATCAATATCACAGAAAATAATCAAACAAATATAGTGACTGCTGGAACAACGGAAATGAATGTAACTGAAGCAGCATCGGTGAATGCTTCGGGAAAAGAGCTCACTATTCGTCCTATTTATAAAGTTTGGTATGGGATGATTAACATGGCAACGGGTGAGCGAGTTCAAAATATTACTGCTGAACCGATTATCGTTGATACGTCAAAAAACTGGCTAATCTTTTTAGGACACGGTAGAATTGAGATTGATTCTAGTAGTGAAAAAACAGTTCTAAAAGAGAAAGAGACTGTACGGTTTTTGTTTGAAAATGGGATTTTAAAACAAATTACAAAAGATGAGTTCATTACACGTAACGGTGGAAAAAACTGGTAAATGTCTCTTAATGAAATATTTTAGCTCCATTCTCTTTTTACCATGTATACTTTTAGGTGCATCAATACCTACTGAGATTACCTTTAATGGGGAACCAATGGCCAGTGTTCGGACGATCACGCAAGCGTTCAATGCTATAGGGTTTAAGCTAGAGATAGAATCTATGAGGTTTGATATTCCTTCTGGAAAACTTATTGCTACTGCTGTAAGTAATAAAGCTTTAAATCCAGCTTCTTTGGGCGAAAATCTCAAAGAACAAGGAATAAGGATCGAACAGGCTCATTTGGACGGGGATAAACTATCCCTAGTGCTCGATACTCAAAATGCTGTTTGGAATGTGCTTTTACTCGGAAGTGATGAGGGGGCTGAACTAAAGCGGGTTAATGCCCCACAGTGGTTTCGAGTTGAACACGGACAGCAGATTCGTATTGAACCTCCCTACACGAGTAAATGGTACCCTGATGTTGCTGTTTTGGATGTTTCAATGCAAATAGTCTCTTCATTTCGCTCTCTGGAGGCTAAAGAAGAACTTCAATTTGAACTGCCTAGTGGGAGCTATTATTTAAAAGTATCCAACGCACAGGGAATGAAAGTGTTAAGAGAGGGGATGTGGATTGAATCGCTGAGCCCTGGACGATAACTAGGGGACATTATAGTTAAACTAAGTCTCTTATGCTAAAATGGCGCAATTTTTTAATCACAGGTTGTAGCCATGTTTGATGAAATCCAATTTGACCGGATTAAGCGCCTTCCAAAATATGTTTTCGCTGAAGTTAATGAGCTCAAAATGGCACGTCGACGCTCAGGTGCGGATGTTATCGATTTTAGTATGGGAAACCCTGATGGGGATACTCCTGAGCATATTCGTGAAAAACTCGTAGAATCAGCCAAAAAAACCAAAACACATGGGTATTCCGCTTCTAAAGGGATCCCAAAACTTCGTCAAGCGATTTGTGATTGGTATAAAAGCCGTTACGATGTTGATCTTAATCCTGAAACCGAAGCTGTTGCGACCATGGGATCTAAAGAGGGATATGCGCATCTTGCCTATGCAATAACCAATCCGGGCGATGTTGTTGTTGTCCCTGATCCTACCTATCCGATCCATTCGTATGCATTTATACTTGCTGGTGGTAACGTACAAAAAATGAAGCTTCCGTTTGATGAAGATTATAAAGTAGACGAAGACCTGTTCTTTGAACGTTTGGAAGAAGCATTTCATATATCGTTTCCAAAACCAAAATACGTTGTCGTCAATTTTCCTCACAACCCGACTACGGCAACAGTAACTCCTGAATTTTATACCCGTATCGTTGAGATGGCAAAACGGGAACGATTCTATATTATCAGTGATATCGCGTATGGTGATTTAACATTTGATGGATATAAAACACCATCAATAATGTCTGTACCAGGGGCAAAAGATGTTGCGGTTGAGAGTTTTACCCTCTCAAAAAGCTATAACATGGCGGGATGGCGTGTTGGTTTCTTTGTCGGAAATGCAAAATTGATCGGTGCGCTACAAAAAATCAAAAGCTGGCTCGATTATGGGATGTTTACTCCGATCCAAGTAGCGGCAACGATTGCATTAAACGGCGATCAAAGCTGTGTACAAGAGATTACTGATAAGTACGATCATCGTCAAGATGTATTGATTGATGCATTTAATCGTGCGGGTTGGCCACTGCGTCGTAATCAGGCATCCATGTTTGTATGGGCCAAAATTCCTGAGTGCGCGCGTCACCTCGGTAGTTTAGAATTTTCAAAACGTTTATTGGTTGAAGCGAATGTAGCCGTTGCACCAGGGATTGGATTTGGAGACTATGGTGATGAATATGTCCGTATTGCATTAATTGAAAATGATAAGCGTATCCGCCAAGCGGCTAAAAATATCAAACAATTTTTGAGTAC
>NZ_JAQTYM010000092.1 GCF_028688295.1 Sulfuricurvum sp. | reverse complement strand
CATATCAATTTAACAGGCGATTACGTCTGGAAAAAGAGTTCGAAGATCAAAGATGGCAAATTTAGGCCTTTAAGGGCGGTAAAATTCTCTTAACGTGCTATATATTCCGTTTCCTGAAGCGACCCCTTATAGGTTACAAATAAAAGACAGTATTATATTTATTATAAACTATTAAGATAGTAATAAGTAAATAATAATTTTTATCATTTGATAGTTAAACTCAAAAACTAAGCAAGAGTGGCTTTGTGTATACATTGATATACCAAAATCTTTTACCGTATCACTGGTCTGTACGACACTTCAAAGAGAAACTTTTTCTTCATTGTTAACTATCATTCATCATTCACCTATACAATGTCTCATATTTGTTTCATGTTATATCAGGAGTGCAATATATGTATAAATATCACGATAAATCCAAACGATTTTTAGCCACCGCTCTGATTACTACCGGCTTATTGGGTACGGCTCCATTAATGAGCGAGGAGATCATTCATTCTGATCGCTCTGCCATCACACAAGAAAAAATTTCACCTCGGATCGATTCTCAATTATGTGATCAACAGTTTCAATGCTCTAAAACAGGGTTCATTCTCCATTTCTTACCCGAAGCAAAAGCAAGATTTATACACCCACAATCCTCTCAATCGCTTCATGCCGATTACCGTGTCCATTTTGATCACAGTATTGCAATGAACGTATATGAGAACCCATCAAAACACTTTGATCTGATGATGCATCAAATCAACATTGCCTCCGATGGGTTCAGTGCCAAGGTCAATGGAGAGACCCGCTATTTTCAGAAAGTGTAGTGCTTAGATGAGAAATAACTTTTCTTTAGATCATTTATAGTCAAAAAGTAACCCACCACCTACAATTCACATAAAACATACTATAATATGTTCAATATTTATTTATTCTAAATAATACTTACTATTGGATGTTTATGATTGAGTTAAAGACACCTTTTGAATTCATCGAAGAACTCATTGTTACTATCGAAAAAACGCGTAAGCGAAAAAAACTGAGACAACAAGACCTTTGTGATCTTGCCGGTCTTTCGATTGCTACTTATCAAAAGTTCATCTATCAGAAAAAAATCGCTCTGATCTCACTGGTACAGGTATTATATGCACTGGATATGATAAAGAATTTGGAAGGTCTGATAGCCTATGATGAGATCCAAAGTCTGGACGACATCCGAGAAGCTGCCACTAAAAACCCTCTACCAAAACGGGTAAGGAAATAATATGGAAAAACTATTAGAAGTCGATGCCTATCTTTATGGCCATAAGATCGGTACAATGATCATACATATGGGTAGAATTTATTTCGAATACGACACTGCATTTACCTCTCTTGGACTTGAAATATCTCCACTGAAATTAAATACGAAAAAAATCACCGGCGCGTATACCAATCCTGATTCACCTGATTACTATTATGGGATGTGTGGAGTTTTTTTCCAATCTCTTCCCGATAAACATGGAATGCCCTTTATTGATCGCTACTTCGAGCGCCAAGGGGTAGCTCCGGATAAAGTTACCTTGCTGCAAAAGCTAACGTTCATCGCCGATCGCGGTATGGGTGCCATAGAGTATGCTCCAAAAGAGCATGAAGAGATTATGGAAGCCGCCATCGCACTGAGTGCAAAAGAATTACGAGAAGAGATGCGCCTTGTTTTAGATGATGATATAAAAAATACAACGATCAGAGATTTTATGAATATCATCAATAATGCATCACCCATAGGCGGGGCAAGAGCAAAGTTACTGATTTCTTACAATCAACAAAGTGGTGAAATTAGGAGCAATAGCGGTGCTATTCAAGATGGATTTGTCCGTTCAATATTAAAATTTGATGAGTCATACCCTAATGCAGAGGGTATTAACGAAAGTATCGAGTTAACAAAATTAGAACACCTTCATATGTCACTTGCCAAAGAGTGTGGAATCACGATACCTGAGATGACGTTAATCGAAGAAAACGGGGAACACCACCTAATCTTTGAGCGATACGATAGAGATAAAAACGACCAAAAAATCCATGTTTGCAGTGCGGCCGGTTTGATGCATAAAGATATCCGTGTAGCACAAGTGATGTCGTACGAGGAACTTCTCAAGCTAACCAATCTGATATGTAAAAGCCAAAGCGATGTTGAAGAGATGTTTCGGCGCATGGTATTCAATGCGTTATCTTTCAATGTGGATGACCATGCCAAGAACTTTGAATTCATGATGGACCGCTATGGACAATGGCGTCTTGCACCGGCGTATGATGTCACGTATTCCAAAGGAGCTGTCAAGGAACATCTGACATCTATTAACGGCAAGAGTTCCGATTTTAGTATCGATGACTTTCTGGTTGTCGCCCAGAAAAATCTTATCCCAGTAAATAAAGCAAAACAAATTATCGGAACTGCTGTTTCAGTCTTATCACCCTATGAAAAAAGAGCGCTAGAAGCTGGAGTCAGTACGTCCGAAGCGACAAAGATTGGTGGTGAAATACGTGCACAGATTATGAAAATGGGTCTTGTTTGAGGCTCAATTAAAACTTTGTTTTCATCCCCTCCACCTCTCGTTTCATCATCAGCTCAGGATTATTCTTTACATAGGCACTAAATGTCGTATTGGTTGAAGTATGTCCGAGCTCCATCGCCACAATCGCCAAGTCTTTTCCATCGGCGAGCTCTTTGGTCGCATATCCCCGGCGGATGATATGACGTCCACTCTTATTAACTCCGATCGCTTTAAGCGCGTACGTGGTGAATTTCCACATATCCACATCGGGCATTTTCTTATTCGTGTAGGTTCCGTTGGTATAGGTACTGGAGAGTACATAAGATGAGTCCGGCAGAATAGCTCTCATGTACTCCACAAACGGTTCTATCTCTTCACGTCTCACTACCACTTCACGGTATTTGTCCCCTTTAGTCGTATGATAAGCGATCGTATAAAACAGATGGGTAGTACCATGATCGTCTTTGTATTCGGACTCTTTGATATGCTCCATTCTTAGAGAGATCACTTCATCAGCACGTGCACCGCTTAGACAATAAAGCAATACGATCAGAGCATTGCGATAGGCATAACGCTGCGAACTCTTCGAAAAATGCTTCTTGTAAACTTCCGGCCAGTGTTTCATAAAATCGATCAGTTCTTCGAGTTCATTCTCCGTCACAAAATCGGTGCTCCGTTTTTGAACCTTGATTTTGGTGAAATATTTAAAAATAGGAGTGAAGTCTTTGTTCTCTTTATTGTTTTCACTGATAAAAAGGAGGAGTTGTTTGAGAACTGTCAAGCGGTGGGAAAGGCTTTTCTCATAACGATAGACAATAGAGAGCTTTGCGTCGTTTTTCCCACGGTTGGCTTTACGATTAGAGAGGACTTGATGATACTCTTCATTCGAGATCTTTTTAGCTTCGAGATCTTTAGAGGCGAGATGTTCTTGATACCACATAAGGTAGTTATTGACAAACTTTGCCGATAACCCATCCAGATCCATAACCCTATCATACTGATGGGCAAACTCGATAAGAGGGGTCAGTGCTTCTCCGTAGGATTTACGGGTCTTATCGCTTACCCCTTGAGCCACTTTCTCAGTAATGTAGCGATCACGCCAGGCATCGAGATCGCTTATTAATCCTTTACCGGTACAGAGATCCCATTCGGCTAGATCATCTTGGAAGTGTTGAGGGGACATCGGTATCACCGACTAATGAACATCAAGTCTCTCGACTTCATTTCATCCAGGATGTAATGGCGCAATTGATCGAGTGCGTTTGCTTGATCCCCGTTGATATTGGAATCATGTTTAATCATCTCTCTGATTTTTTCAAGTGTATCATTCATCAAACAATACATATCCATTGCTTTGATTGCAGCAATATGTTCAAACTCATCGTTCGGTAGGTTGAATTCTAAAGTTGCTTTCATCGTTTCTTATCCTTTATTGTGCCACATCAGTATTGCATTACTATTAAATAGATTATTGATTAGGAATTCATTCCTAATTTACATATCCACCATTGAAAATCCCTTATACTCAATCCTATACGCTTTAAAATCGCCGATCAACTTAAGGCTTTTATTTTTAAGCACGTCCAAATCGATTTTTTTAGGGTTTAGTTTGACTTCCGCAATCAGCACCTTTTTTTCCAACTCATTGACTGCGACAATATCGATTTCATTTTCATTGCTTCGCTCCCAGTAGGTACCTATGAGAGAATAATTTTGAGTCCCTTTGAGCTGTTCGATAAAATACTTCTCCAAAAATTTACCCGCAAACGTCGTGTAGTCACGTTCAACGATAGAGCGGACATAGGGGTAATTACCTATCTCTACCGCACTTTTGTTTTTGTAGATAAAGCGAAACCAGAAATTGAAAAAGTTATCGCTTATCTCATATTTTTGAGTTCGGCTCCCCTCTTTGGCGAGTACCGGCTTTATCTTTCGGATAACCGTATATTCGTTCTCCAACCGATCCAAATACCCTCCGATATTACGTTCCAAAATCGATTCTATCGCACTTCGTGATGTTTTAGACGAGGCGATGAGCGAGAGGATGGAGAAATAGGTGGTGTACTCTTTTCCAAACTCTTCGATCAAGAGATTTTTCCCCTCCTCCAAAAAGAGTGAATCCTCACTAAAAATCAAATCGAGCTGTTTTTCTTTTGTAAAGGCACCCGCATCCACAAACAATTCGACGTATTTCGCCACTCCTCCGGTAAAAATGTAAAACGATAGTAGATCCTCGTTGGTATAGGTGCTGTTGTAATCGTTTAAAATCTCTTTGAGGGTATCGACACGAAAGGGCTGTAAATGAATCTTTGCATCGGCACGACCGAACAGAGGCTCTTTTTTATCCTCGAATATCTTTTTCATCAATGAATAAATTGATCCGCTGAGAAGAAGGTTCATTTTTGTCGAGTCTTTATACGTGTCCCAAATGTTTTGCATATCGGAGTAGAGTGAGGGGTTGATCTGCAAAAACTCTTGGAACTCATCGATGATGAGGGTGATCGCCCTCTCTTTGGACAAGAGCATCATGTATTCAAAGAGGTCTTTAAATTTGGTAAAACTCCCCAGTATTTTTAGATCGAGGGTGTTTTGCAGGACGGTGATGAACTCTTCGCACAAGAGTGCTTCATTCTTTTTGGATACGAAAAGGTAGACTTTTTGCTCAAACGCCTCTTTGATAAGTTTGGTTTTACCGATACGACGACGACCGACGACCACGGTCATTTTTGATCCGCTCTGTGAGCTAGCTTCAATACTTCGGAGCTTTTCTAGTTCTTTCTCACGGTTGTAAAACTTCATTGAGTCTCTTTTGTATTTTATATTACTGTAATATATATTACTATAATTACTTGTGTGTGTCAATTTTTTTATCAATCATGCATAAAGATCCAAAACAGCCGAATCATCATTAACATGTTTTAAAAACGTTTACTCAAGCCCATCCATCAAGGTCTCATCAAAATCTTCAATAATCGATTTATCGTCATCTTTTATTTTTTTGAGTTTGTGTTGGAGACTTACGGTTGTTTCATTAATCTCGTAATATTTTGCTCTTCCAACTTCTTCTTTGAGCTCTTGAATTGTCTTATTGCCAAATTCACTAGAACAGATTCCGGCAAATTGCATTACGGCAGCTAAGTTAGTATTTTTGTCTTTCATCTTATTTTATTCTTTGTGCAGCTTCACGATACACTGCCATTTCATCGCGAGCGGCTATTGCTATAACTTCGACAATGATAACCTCTTCGAGAATGCGGTACACAATACGAACCCGTTTATGATCAACGTACATTTTTCGACAACCTGATAGATCCATCCCCGATTTATTGCCAAGTAGATCACCAAGCTGTGCTGAGCGTGTAAGTTTATTAAGTTGTTTGAATACTAATAGTCGGACACGGTGATCAAGTTGTTTGAGGTCATCTTCTACCTCTGGAAAAAACTCAATTGTGTACATCAGCTTCATTCACTCCAAATCGATTCATCATATCACTCATTCCAATACGCACTCCGGTATCTTTTGCTGTACGGTCGGTTATAGTTTTATAAATTTCAATATGCTCAGCCAAATCGGCAATCTCTTTTAGACGCTCATATTCTTCTATCGGTAAAACGACGAGTTCGAGCTTATTGTTTTTAGCGATGGCAATTTTCTCTTTTGCACCATCAACAAGGCTTTTAAATACAGAAGAGAAATTACGGGCTACTTCTGTAGCGGGGATGATCTCATCACGAGAATAGGCAATCATAGATGACTCCTTATTAAATGTGTATAATTATACGTATTATACTACAAAGTTTAAATTTGCAGTGTTTAACTTTTTTCAATCGTTTATAAAAAAGCCGCTAAACCTACAAATGGGTTTTTTGTATCACGCGTTTTAAATAAAGCTGAAACTTGATCGATTGAGAATTCGGAAAATATAGCACGTTAAGAAAATAGATCATACTTTATAGATAAGTCAGGTTTTGTTAACTTGTCTACACATATTGTCAAATTATTAATGTATAGTGTCATTTATTAGATTATATATAATATAATAAACCATTTAAGTATCAAATACACTATCTAATCCCCATTATATGACCTCTATATTTTCAACGAAGCAATCATATTCCATCTCATCATCCATCGATGACATCAAATATTATACCAAAATAGCCTTTTATATACAAGATAATATTGTATTATCTTAGTATTAATACCAAAACGAAGCCATATTGTGCATCAACATTGCAAGCAATCGCTCCATATGGCTAAAGTGTATTATCTATGTTATATATAAATTTATAGTTTG
>NZ_JAQTYM010000091.1 GCF_028688295.1 Sulfuricurvum sp. | reverse complement strand
TGAATAAAAATATGTGCATATAATTAAAAATAATACTGATAATGTGTTACATTTGTGTTAAGAGGGGGGGTCTAAGAGAAAAAATATTCTAGATATGACAAGCGACAATGATGTACAAAAAACAAGTATTTTCCGTATACTCTCCCCTACCCTGCTTTTAAGCACGAAAAACCTGCCATATTCCATACGGAAAACACTGTCGAAAATTTTTGCAAATTTTATTCGAAATTTCTTATACTTTAAACCTCACAGTTAGTATTCATTCATCATTCACCTATACAATGTCTCATATTTGTTTCATGATATATCAGGAGTGCAATATATGTATAAATATCACGATAAATCCAAACGATTTTTAGCCACCGCTCTGATTACTACCGGGTTACTGGGTACGACCCCGTTAATGAGCGAGGAGATAACTCATTCTGATCGCTCTATCCTCACACAAGAAAAGATTTCTCCTCGCATCGATTCTAAATTATGCAACCAGCAATTTCAATGCGCTAAAACAGGGTTCATTCTCCATTTCTTGCCCGAAGCAAAAGCAAGATTTATCCACCCTCACTCCTCACAAGAACTTTATGCCGATTACCGTATACACTTTGATCACAGTATTGCAATGAACGTATATGAGAACCCATCCAAACACTTTGATTTGATGATGCATCAGATCAATATCGCAACGGATGGCTTTAGTGCCAAGGTCAATGGAGAGACCCGCTATTTTCTGAAGGTGTAGTGCTTTTTACTTGATAAATTTTCAGAAAAAATAGTATATTTTCCTGAAAATATTGATTTGCTTGATAGATGGAATCTTTCGCATTCTTGGTACTTTAACACATACATCGAAGTAAAATGGGGTTGTTTACTTTTCTATCACGATCTCATAACGTACATTGCGTCCATTGGTCCCCTCGATCTGTCGGATACATCCGATCTCAAGAAGCTGGGTAACATCTCTAGATGCCGTTGTCGATGCGGTATCGGTGATCGTCATGTATTTCTTTTTACTCAAGGAACCTTGAAAATTTTCAGTACCCATATCGAGAATTTTATTGAGCACTTTGGTTTGTCGTGGATTAAGATCAAACTCTCGGTACTTATCCCAAAACGCTGTTTTTTGAACAATATAGTTCAGCTTCTTTTTCGTATCAATAAGTGCAGTATACAAGGTTGTGAGAAACCAATCACACCACTGGGTGATATCGAGATGACTTGATTCTTTGTGAACATACCCCGTCGTTTTTTCTAACGCATGGTAGTAGCCGTTACGATCATTGTTAATAGCACTGGACATCGAATAAAGCCGTGAGATGCTCGATTTCTCGATCTTGGATAAAACCAGATCGGTGATAGCCCGCCCTATTCTGCCGTTACCATCATCAAACGGATGGATGATGACAAACCACAGATGTGCAATACAGGCTTTGATCAAACTTGACGGTGTTGCATTGAACCATTGCAGGTATCTCTCCATCTCCTGTTCGAGAATGGATCGTGGAGGTGCGACATAGTACGTCTTCTCTTTCCCTGCCGCTCCTCCGATGACCTCCATCGTCTCTTCACCTCGAAATATTGCAACATTGATTCTAGATAATCCACTGTATCCGCGTGGAAAAAGAGCATTGTGCCATCCAAACAATCGTTCCAGTGTTAAAGGCTGATCATAGTTCGTATTGGCATCGATGAGAATCTCGATGAGATAGTCAGTACTCTCATCACGTTTAGAGGAATCGATACCGGAGAGCCCAAGCTTTCGAGCGATGGAGGCTTTGACACTGTCACGGTTAAGGATCTCCCCTTCAATCGCGGAGGTACTGATCGCTTCGCTCATCAATGCTTCGAGTTGGCGCTGGGCGATGTTGTCGCTATCCATCGTTTGGGTCATGGCGATTAAGTACCCCTGCTCTAGCGACACCTGCTGCATCAAATGCTCAAGTCGGATAAGATCGTAGGTAAAATGGGGATAAGCTTCTTGCTCCCAGATCCAGCGTTTCATGTTCTTTATTGCCTTTTAATCAATCGATTTGATTTTAGTGGGTTGAATTTGTAAATTAATCATACCATATTTGGTATGAATATACAGAATTATCGAACCGATACCTATCAGTCAAGTAAAACGGTTATGAAAATATATGACGAAGTATGCTTACTATCACTCAAAAACATAAATAAAGGCTAATAAAATCTCTTAAAATGAAGATTATTTTTGAGGGCTCTTTATTATATGACAGATAAATTCAATAGTTTGTATATGATCCGATTAACAGAATCAAACTCTGATTCCATGTGGTTCGAAAAAAATCATCTTTAAGCTTTTCAAGACACTGACTAAGTTTATATTTATACTAATCACTGTAAACTTAAACTAATTTAATATAGTGTCTTAAAAACCTTAGACCCTAGGAGTTAACGTGAGAGCCGATATTACCGAGGTCTTAAAAATCATTTTAACGCTAAAAGAGGCTGAATCCTTAAAAGAGATCGAACGTAAAAGTGGTGTTTTTGGGATTAAGGATAAAAAACTTTTACGTGTTCTAAATGAACTTATAGCTAGCAACCGTGTTCGTACTGTCGGACAATCTGCATCAACCGTCTATTGGCAAAAAGATGTCCGTGAAGCTTATGCAAAAGATTATCGGATGATCTTTGTTCATAAAGCCGATCAAATCGCCGGTTACCTTTTTCAAAACGCCCAGGAGTTTGTATTCTGCTATGCTGATCAATACTTAACCCTGAATAAAGTAGAAATCCCAGGATTACCTTTAGATATCGTCTCCTACCCTTCTTCAGAACTTCATGCAGCATTTGATGAGAATCTCCCCGAAGGGGTTAATCGTGAGATGCTAGAGCAATCATTAAACTCATCCGATGAGCTTGATATGTTGGTTCGATTAACACATAATATCGGCGATATTTATTTCACGCTCACCGGTGAGTCTCAGGTTGAATCTCAAAAGAATCGCCCCTCTTTTTTAAGCAATCTTGAGACCATATTAGGTCCTAGCCTCCCCTTCCCTGCTGTGCTTGAAAACTATACCCTCGACATCAATGAAGAAGAGTTGTTTCCAGAGGGTGAAGACCTCTCACATTTTACCTATGACGAGCTTCCTGGGATCAGCGGTTTTCAATACAAACGGCTTGTTGATCTTGACCTAGAACACCATCGAATACATCAAGATAAATCCGAAGGTATACGTGATTTTATTCTCAAACCTTACAGTCGTTATAAAGCCGATCCTTCATCGCAATATTACCTTCCGCACTTAGCATTAAATGAACATCTCTTTATGAGTTTTGCCAAAAACGAATTGGGATTTCGTGTTCCGCAATCGTATCTGATCAAACGAAAAAATGATGAAGAATTTCATTATCTCATCAAGCGATTTGATCGGTTAGGAACGTACCGTTTTGCGAAAGCAAACTTCTCCACTTATTTGGGTTTACGTGCTGAAAACAAATACAGTACCACGAGCGAAAAAATGTTTACTCGCATCAAAAAAGAACTCATCAGCGAAGCAGAACGCCTAGAACTTTTAAAGCACTATTTTTATTCTATGATCATCTCACATGAAGATATGCACACAAAAAATTTATCGCTTATTATCAGCGAATCAATCAAACTTTTTGCACCGCTTTATGACATTGCAACGACACGTATTTATTCCAACACCAAGCACTACGATTCACACTTAACTATCGATGGACAACGCAGCAATATTACACCCAGACATTTTGAAAAACTTGTGGATATTTTGGACGTGAACAAAAAAAGTTTTCGTGCAGAAGCACAGAGAATTTGTGAAGTATTTCGTGACCGCTTACCGCAGTATATCAATGCAATTGAAGCACTTGGACCGTTATCTTTTTTCACAATGAAACAAAAAGCAAAACCGGGACAAGCTCCGAGTTGGGTACCGAATAAAGAGTATGAATTTAGTGACATATTACGGCGTTATCATGAAGAGAGAATCAACGAATTGGTCAAACTGGGATGGCTAAAGTGAATTGTAAAATTAGTCTGTCTAGCGTATAATTTTATACTCATCATACCCACATGCAAATGCAATATCTGATATGGATGCTGTAGCGTTTGTTATACCGAAAGAATATTTTCCATCGGAATCAATAATGCTTTGAAGTCTATTATAGTATTGTTGAACATTTTCACCATCTTGCATCAACATAATGGACCATACATTTTTAAAGAGATTTTCACCACTTGAGGATATTTCGTACAAAAGAATGTAGACAATTTTTTCATTATTCAAAGAGGTGTCATTCTTAAAAATGTTAAAGATATATTCTTTGGAAATTTCATACATTTGTGGCAGTGGGTTAGTAACAATATCTGGATCGTTATTCATGTCAAATCCGTAAAACATTTCTCGACTATCTGGTAGAAGTTTTACAGGGGCTTCTTCTGTTATATAAACACGATCATTATCAGGTTGGTTTGTTGATATGTCGTTCATTTGGACAGACAAATCAGCATCTTCGCCACTAACATTTTTGGTATTATTTTTAACCCATTGATAAAATGATACATACGGTGAATCTTCAATCACTTTACGATCAACCAAATCATCATACACCACCTTAATTGGAACAGACTTCACAATAATTAGCTTTAATATTTCATCCTTTTTGTCTCCAAATAACTTATCAAATTTTCCTCTTTTTCGAGCATATGTTTTATTGCCGGTCTTGTATTCGTTAAGATACGAAGCTATTTGATCTTGCTTATTCACTATGTTTTATTTCCTTATGAATAATATATTATAGAAATATGATTAATATATAAAATTATATATATTTTATCTTAATTAATTATTTTTAATTGATTAGTTTTATATTATTTATGTATTATTTACTATTATATAAACATGTTTATTGAATTATTTTATGTATATTTTTAATATGAATATGATGTTTTATCTCACTGCGTGTTACACCATTTTTTCATGAAGTTGATTTAAGCGTTGCTTAATAATTATACTTTGCCACAAAATAAAGACAGAATTTTTATAAATCTTTTTATTATAATTTGTTTTTATGTATGTTTTTGATTTACTAATATGTTTTAAGATATGTCATAAGATATGTTTTAGGTATTAAAATCATTTTATTTTCAATATTATAAAAATGTAAAAACCGTGTTTGCACTCATAGAGTGTTACACCTTCATTTTTCCGTATGCTTTCAGCTAGTTTTAATATTCAGACTACGCCACCGCATAAACGCTTTTTAACATTTTGTTTAATTCATTTTATGCAGATAAAGATATGCTAATTATCTAACAAGAACCTGTGCAATAATGGCAAAGAATTTCTCCACCATTATTTTCTCCTTATAACTGTGACGCTTCATGCTTCGATTTTTGCTGGGCATCGTTAGAACTTTTTTGTTTGGCAATTTTTAATAGATTTTTATCGACGTAATTCAATTCCATTTCAAAGCTCATGTGCGGAGCGTTGAGCTGTATTTCGGTATTACCGTTCGTTAATTTGGCGGAGGTATCTCCAACATACGGAATATTAGAAGTGACCAGTTTATATTTGCTTTTCATCTGACCAAATAGATATTGAAATTTCCCTTTTGGAAAGGTGGTAAAGACTCCCATCAACTTTCCGTTTTTATCATAAATCACTCGTGCCGATTGCATTCCCTCTATCCCTAATTCACTCGGGTCAAGATCATATACATCACCTTGACTCAAATTATTGATTCCAACAAACTTGGAACTATATTTTTCTTTCATCATACTCACTGTAGATTTGCCGATTTCCAAACCAAACGGGGATGGATCGGCGTGTATAAGTGTGGTGGTTAGCAGCGTAGCTGCTAGGATAGTTTTTAATTTCAAGAAGTCTCCTTTTTTTATCTTCGTGGTTGGTTGTAATAAGTATGATCTTTTCGAATTGATTCGATAATACGTTGTTGTTCATCTTGGCTTAATTGGTACGTTGAGTTGCGTAAAAAACGTCCTAAATCCCAATCGTTTACCACAGCGGTGTAATCGACATTTAGATTATTAACTACACCTAGTTTTGAACGATCATGCGCCCATATAATTGAGCGATATATCCGTAGGGATGGATAACGTTTTTGAAGAAACGATTGGAGCAAATCGGATGATTCATTAACCTGACGGCTTGGACTTCTTCCCCGTTTATCGGCTATCGGTTTATTGGTTTCTACCAAGTTGCCGTATTGATCATATTTGTCTCTCCACCATCGATCTCCATCACAAAAAATGGTTCCATTGCTGTATTTGATTTCAATCGCAAACACACCTCTCGATCCCACCAGAATTTGATCGATTTCCCCTTTGCCGTTTTTATAACCATTGATCAATGTCCACTGATCGTCGAGATTAGAGGATAAGAAGTTTTCAACTTTCTTTTCCCCTTCGTTTCCGGCACACCATATCTTTTCTTGATCTCCGGCACCTTGCATTATTGGACGAGACGGTTTACGTATCACATAGGCACCTAGCATGCTAAAAAACCCGCTGAGTGTTTCCCAAACATGACGCTGATTCCAAGCCTCAGCTAACCGTGCGCGAGCCTGTACTTTTCGCTCATCATGCTTTATCATTGCTTCATTATATGAAAAGAGCCGGACATGATATTGACGTTGTCTCTCTTGCTGTACTGCATTAAGTTGCGCAGTTGTGTGATCGGATAATATAATTTTTTGCATATATCTCCCTACTTCGATCTATCAGAGTTTCGTTCTACTCCGCCGGACATATTTGCTTCCGGGGCTGGAGAACGTCTTTTTAAAACCATAACAATGACAACTGCTAAAAAAACTAA
>NZ_JAQTYM010000090.1 GCF_028688295.1 Sulfuricurvum sp. | reverse complement strand
CATCTTTGAGACTCAGTTCCACCTCGGTATCACTGAGTGCTTCTACCTTAATTTCTTCATCACTGACAAAGACGATAGTAAAGCGATATCCTACCGATACAGCACTCTCACCCTCTAACTCTAATACACTGTAGCTATCCACTAACGATAAAGCAGAACTGCTGCTGTACCCTTTGAGTCTTACTCGGCAGTTCACTCGATCATTAATAAGAGTGCTCGCGCCGAAGAGGGTGCTGAGGATTGTATTGGTAGTGATAGTCATAGTGTGCTCTCCATCAGATTTTTTTATCTTTTATCTTTTACAGAATAATCATTGCTTGTTTGTTTCGGATAGGATGTACTCAGCGCTCTTGCATCATCAGAATTATCTTGATCCCAACCATCACCCTCTAAAAGCTGTAATTTCCAAAACGTGTAGGGGATTACCATAGTGTGCGAAGCGTTAATCAGTTTTACTTCCACAGTTTTAAGGTCATCGCTCGTTTCTATCTGCAAACGTGCAGGCTCTTTGGAGTATTTAAAAAACTCACCGAATGCTTTTGCGACACTGACTTCATCAAAGCGTAAAAATCCTCTTAACCTGCGTCCATCAGCATCTTTGAAAAACACTTTTAATTTAGCTGGTACTGGTCTATCTGCTAAGAGGAGATCCTGTTCTACTTGGTCGCCCCAAATCATAAAGCGTTCGGTGTTGAGATACTCCACATTGTATTCGCGATACGCCAAAGGACTGGTTGTAGAAACATGCCACGGATAGCGTCTGCGGTAAACATCGTCCCACAATCCGTAGGGTATTTGTTTGTTCATAACCTGTGCATATTCGATTGGATATTCTTTAGCCATAATGTCATAGACTTCTTTTACCCATTCATTACGATCCGATGAATCTTCTTTGCGTACATTTTGGAAGTCATGCCACGGCATATCTGTTTTTTTGGCTTTAAAATAGGCCAATTCCCGAGCTTCTTCGCTTTGTAATTTCACAACGACACCGCCGCCGGGTGCCAGCATAAATACAAAATTGGTGAAAGGCTGCCACTGACCGATTTTTACAGCTTCTTCTCTGTAATCATCAATAACAATTTCTCTCATCCCATTTTGACTTCGATATCCTTGTGCATAGAGCTGACGCATCTTTTCCATCGGCAGTTCAGCATCCAGCTCATAAAATTGATTCTCTGCTAATGAGAGCCAGCGTAAACGTATCCGTTTTGGGAAACCATATACAGTACTAGTGCCTACCTTGCCAAAATCATCCCAACCCATATGAGCAGTACCAAAAAAACCACCCGTAGGTTTACCGCTTTCATTAAAATATCCACAATATCCGTCAACTAACTCCACCGGATAGCCTTTTGGCGCAGCTATATCTGACTCGAAAGTTACTTTTGGTTTTCCACTCATAAAATCTCCTAGTGATTGATGATTGCTGCATCCTGTAATGGCAAATAGAATGCTCATATAAAGCAGTAGATTACGTAATCTCATAATTATTTTCCTCATTCCTATAGTGATTGTGAGCATGAACTTTTGTACGTTCCCATCGGAGTACATGAGATGGGCAACTACCAATCCATCGTATCGAATCCCCAATTATCCTTATAGAGTTCATTTACTTTCCAAATTCGATGCGGGACAACAACACTTTTTTGCGAATTGACCAATTTGACTTCAACACTCTTTAGGTCATCACTAACTTTAACATCGAGATTCGCACGCTCTGAGATATTTTTGAAATACTCCTCAAAGAGCTTAGTTGTTTTACGGAGATCAAACTTGACCAGTCCCACCATACGCTTGCCCTCAGGAGTGATAAAGTAGACTCCAAAAAATGCCGGAACAGGAGTACCTACTCGATTATGCTCTTTAGTAACCTGATATTCCCATACCATGTAGCGTTCGGTGTTTACAAACTCGATATAATATTTTTCCAGTGCCAAGGGATGTACGATGTGCATCGACCACGGATAGGTTCGGCGGTACACCTCGTCCCATAGCCCAAACGGGATTTTATGCCCCAGTATTTCATCGCGAGCCTCTTTGCCAATACGTTCTTCACTCAAACCTGAGGCAACAAATTTTTCTCTATCACCTGATTCAATCCTATCTGGAGTGACATTTTGAAAAATATGCCACGGCATATCAATTTTTTTGGCTTTAAAGTATCCTATTTCTCTGGCTTCCCTAGCAAGCATCTTAGCGACTACTCCCCCACCTGGAGCCAACATAAATCCAATTCCACTATATGTATCATACTCGCCAACAGGTCTGTCATTTACTCTATCATACGATACTAACCGAAATCCTTCCTTATAAAGCTCTTTCATCCTCTCAACGGGAAGTTCAGCATCAAGTTCATAAAATTGATTTTCAGCTAGTGAGAACCACAATAGATGTACCCGATGGGGTAAACGATCCATCCTTCCCATAGCAGTTCCCTCTGGGTCATCCCAACCTCCTTTGACTCTAGGAGCAAAAAAACCGCCCATAAGATTTCCATTTTCATCTCGATAAGCATTATATCCCTGTACGATATCGATGGGATATCCCTTTGGGCTAGAAAGTGAGGTGTCTAGTTCCATTTTTTTTCCTAACATAAAATCTCCTGGTAATTGATTATTAGTACATCCTGTAAATAGTAAAACGGCAAATATTAGCCCCATACTGATTCTCATGGTTTCCCCTTTATCCGTGGTGAACGGTACGAACCGCTTCACCCCATTGAAATATCTGTGCATCCATCCACTCGCCATTTCCCGACCAGTGAAGATAGTTCTTAAACAGCTTGCGACTTTTTTCTTTGTCGGAAGGTTTGATCACTTTTATCTCTCCCTTGCCCTTAGTCACACACGCATCATCATGAGCTAATGCAACTCCCTTAAACTCATCTAGTACTTCTTGCAAAAAACCATCAGGGATTTGGCTCTCTTTGTAGTCTAAAAACCCCATAAAATAATCAACATCGTATTTTTTGATAAACGCATACATCAAATGGCAAGATACTCTAGGATAACCGCTGTTGAGCTGTTGGCGGTATCCCCATAAGGTTCTATCAATCACTGTTCGAGTTGGGATACCACTCGTTATTATTTCTTTGGTATCGTATTTATCATCAATCAGATAAAGTCTGCTCCCTTCAAGATTGGCTTTGTAGTCGGGAAGTCTATTCGCATCAGAAATATACTCGCTTTGTTCATAATATCCCTCATCGATAAGAGCTTGTGCCAAAAGGGAAGCGTCGACTTTGGAAGCATTGATTTTTTGACGAAGTAATCGAGTAAGGACATTGTCGAACAACCAAAATTTCCCCACGTCATGATCCCCTTCGCTATTAAAATGATTTCTCTCTTGCGGTTTGGCTTCCCCCTGATGGTGCTCACGAACATAGCGAACCACCTCATTTTTCCCGGCAATCACCACTTCACCATCAACAAGTTCTTCACCTACCCCAAGTCCTCCGCCTATATCGGTGTGACACCCCGGGATACGGAATTCTACACCATACCCTTTTTCCATACTGCTATGGATGTCATAGAGTGAAAAAAAGGTACGAGCCTCATTGGAAGCGGCGATATGAACAACTTTATAGCTTTTAGGCGGTTCAGGTACATCCCCGCCGGGATTGGGCTGAGTTATCTCTTGTTTCCACTCTTTGGCATCGTTGTCTTGTTTAAGTCCTATCGATACCACTGTGTCAAATATTCCGATAAACCCGATTTGTACCTGACACGGTTGTATTGATGTATCGAATCCAAATCGCTCGATCATATACCGAGCCTTTCCTGTTTTTATGTCTTCATAACTCTCTCGGATAAGGTTGGAAAAATATCGTGCCGATGCCGCTCCACGGCTAAAACCGTAGATATTGATCTGCAAAAGATCAAATTCAACTCCTTGTTTGCCTTTTGTCTCTAACTTTTTAGCAATATAATTAAATGCCCGTTGGGCTTTGGCATCAAACCCTCGTTCTGGACCCCACCCGGATCCTGCTGCGAAAGCTCCGTCAGTATCTTTGTCAAGCGTCCCTGTCCCTTCTACATACACAGCGATATTACCTGCCGAATTATCATCTTTAGGTTCAAATCCATTGTATAGCCACTCGATTGTCGTCCCTTCCCTATGGTAGCTCAGATAATCATGGGTGTTGATTTCAGATTTTTTGCTCTCATCCGGTGAGAATTTAAAATGTTTTTTTTGTTCGTATGCTATTAGGGGATCTTTGTCGTATTCATATTTTAAGCCTCGATAAATATTGTTATTTTCCATATTATTCCACGTACCATCAAAAAATACATTGATCATAAATGATTTGATTTGTACTTGAACTGATGATCCATCGGTTGGATTGGTTTTGTCTTTGCTTAGTGTTTTCGGTTTACAAAGCAATTCTAAATCTTCTGCCATTAGTTAGCCTTTCTTCTGCTCATCTGATACGATCATCAGCCATGATTTTTATTTCGGCACTTCTTGCACCACTATGAATCCGTTCAGTTTCACCATTTTCATTGGTATATCCGTAAATAGCAGGGCCATTTCCGACAGTGATTTTATAAGCAAAGTTTGGTATTGGTTTACCTTGTTGATCTTTGATCACATACATCTCATCATTACCTTTTTCGGCACCATTGATATACACCTTCGGCGCAATAATCTCGATATGCTCCATCCCTGTAAAGTCGATATCATTTCCTTCGATGATAATCTCTCCGTTAGCATAAAAAGTGATATGGCTTTTACCTACCATAATCTCATACTTCTCCCCAACAATCGTATGCTTTAGTACTCCCACCTCTTCGCTAAAGCTCACTCCCACCGTCTCATTTTTACTAGCTCCGACACTCACTTGATATCCAGCACCAATAGTAAGCGCTTTCGCGATATCAATGGTTTCCGTTTTGCTTTTGTTGACTCTCTCGGTTCTATAACCGTGGATCGTGACATCTTCGTTATTATCTACGGTTTCACTGCGGTCATGTTGAATATGCTCCGTTGCGTCATGGAGGACTAAGAGACTGTAATCCTTTTGTGCTCGCATGTTGAACTGTTCACTGTTCTGAGCATCTTCGAAAAGGATTTCGTTGTACCCTTCGCTATCACTGTACTGAGGAGTAGTCTGGGTTTTAATGTAGCTTTGGGTCTTTGTAGATGGTAGATCATAAGGGATCTTGTTCTCACCGTTATGAAGCATCCCTATAATGATCGGTCTATCAATGTTACCGTTGATATAGCTGATAAGTACTTCTGAGTTAACACGAGGTAAGAATCGCATCCCATAATGATCTCCGGCATAGAGGGTATTAAGAGGGACATAGACACTGGTAGGATATTTAGGATCAAAGTGCATGATAACTCTGATCTCACCTTTCTCATTCACATCAATCTCATTGGCACCTTTAGAGGTTTCTTTATCACCCTTGGAGACAATAGCGGTGTGGACACCTTCGATTCGTGGTTTAGTGATGGTGTAAGGGGGTCGATAGGTGATAGAGGAGGGGATTGCCCTAAACGTGACTTGGTATTGCGCTTTGGGTGCTTCTTCAGTAGCAATAAGCTCATCGAGGGCATTAGGGAATGAACCGCTATAGTGACACGAGAGGATAATCACTTCATCGCGTTTAAATACCTTGGTATCATTAAGCGTTACCCGTATCCCCTCTCTCATAGAGAGTTCAGTAGAGATCCCCTCAACATAAAACCCTGACGCATAATCACGCTGAGCTTCGAGTGAGGCATAACGATTTAGATCTTTAGAGAGTGACCCCTCAAACATCTCCAAACGATCATGCTGTGTATAGAGTTTAAGATCATTACGTAACTGAGCACTGTAGGTATTATCCCCCAGAGGTTCAGCGGATTTAGAGAGCTTGGTCGTAGACATATCCAAAGAGGGTTTGAGAGGATCATAATAATCATGAACCCCCGATGAGGGAGCAAAGCGTTTAGACGTATTATAGGTACACTCTATAGTCTCTGCACCCAGAGCATGTTCGCTCAACTCACACAAGGTAAGGTTATAAGGATTAGAAGAAGAGGAGTCTATGAGTAATACCAATCCCTCTTCTTCACACAACATAGTCATAAACTCATAATCGCTTTGCGCATACTGAGTGCAGGTATGACGGATACTATAACGGAGAGGATCGGCTTTTACACTCAGATTTAGATGCAGCAGCGCTTCATAACGTCCAATGATCTCGGTGATGATATCAAGGACATTCTTATCTTGGAAGACTTCATAGCGACGATTAAGAGACAAATAATACAAAGGAGAGACAATCTCAAGACGATAAAGCTGTTTGCGTCCGACACTTCCAAACTCAGAAGCCCCAGAAACACGTCCGTAAAGTGTCGTAGAGTTAAGAGGGCTTATCTCATCTTTGAGACTCAGTTCCACCTCGGTATCACTGAGTGCTTCTACCTTAATTTCTTCATCACTGACAAAGACGATAGTAAAGCGATATCCTACCGATACAGCACTCTCACCCTCTAACTCTAATACACTGTAGCTATCCACTAACGATAAAGCAGAACTGCTGCTGTACCCTTTGAGTCTTACTCGGCAGTTCACTCGATCATTAATAAGAGTGCTCGCGCCGAAGAGGGTGCTGAGCAAGGTTAGTGCACTACTAGGGTTGGGGGTCATGAGCAAGCCTCTGAAACTTTATTAGAAAAATCACATTTATACTGTGGAAGGTAATTTTTATACTAAATTTTTAGGATTTTAGGGAGCACGATAGAGCCGAAGCTCTATACTTTAGGCATTTTTGCCTACACCGATACGCCAGTCATCTTCTCCGGATGTACTTGCAGTTTCATGTCTCCATGTGATTTTACGGTATGAAAACGATACATTTTCCAACGGTGCAACATCGGTAACTGTCAAACCTAACTCTGCATCCATAGAAGCTTGGATATCTACGATAACCGCATCTTCAAGAACGACACTGAAATAGTGCTCAGGTTTACCGGTATAGCTTGTGCGGTACCATTTAAGCTCAACATTAGTCAATGTTTCACCTTTAGTAAGTGCAT
>NZ_JAQTYM010000089.1 GCF_028688295.1 Sulfuricurvum sp. | reverse complement strand
AAAGTTTAAGAGAAAACCCCATTAAGGTGAAAAAAATGTACCGTGTTATAAAATCAACTAAACTATAACAGCTAAGCGATCTTCATCGCTGCCGATACCGTTCCAGAATTTAAAATATTCTGAGGGAGCCTTGAATGAAAAGCTATTTTCTTGCTACACTCTTTTTATCAACTATTTTTCTATTTTTTTCCGGATGTCAAAACAGCAATGAAACTGCTTCGAAGCCCACTCTCAAGAGAGCTTATGAGGGGCAGTCTATAATCCTCATCGTCCCGACACTCGAAGCCAGACTAATACGTGGCCCGATTTTGGATGAAGTCGAAGCGTTCGAAAAAAAAACAGGGGGAAAGGTTCGCGTCGTCACCCCAAGTTGGAATGAAACCATCGAGAAAATTGATCAATCACTCACAGACCCTAATCTCAACTACGATATTTTTGTCGTGATTTCAATGTGGAACGGCACCCTTTTAGGGAATAACCATATTGAGCCGATCCCCGAATCAATCAAAAAACAGATCGACTGGGAAGATATTCTCCCTATTTACCGCAATAGTGTCCTCTCGTGGAACAACAAAAGCTACGGACTACCCTATGATGGCGACTGTATCAATCTCTACTACCGGAAAGATCTTTTTGAGAATCCGAAAAATCGCACTGCATTCCAAAATCGGTATGGTTACCCCCTCACACCTCCTAAAACATGGAAATCATTTCGGGATGTGGCTGAGTTTTTCAACGGCTGGGATTGGGATAATGACGGAAAACCGGAATACGGAATGGCGGGGTTGAGAGTTAAAAACGATATCTCTATGCTCCAATTTTTCGCTCAGGCCGCCGCGTATGCCAAACATCCTGACGACAAAGCCTATTATTTTGATCCGGAGACGATGAAACCCCGTATCAACAATCCTGCGTTTGTCAAAGCATTAAAAGACTATATCGATTTTATGCAATTTGGCCCTCCGGGGATGGCAAGTTTTGCGGGGCACGATGTCCGTAACGCTTTTGCATCAGGTGAGGTTGCCATGGCTATGGATTGGGCTGATATGGGAATTTTTGCTGCCAATTCACCGGTCTCCATCGTCAAAAATAACGTCGGTTATTCCCAGATACCGGGTTCAGATACCGTTTACAATGCCCGAACGTCTCTATGGGATAAACGTGCAAATAGCGTCTCATCCATCAGTGGAAACTGGATGTTTTTGGTCAACAAAGAGTCTAAAAACAAAGAACTGGCCTTTGCTTTTGCGGCACATATGACCTCTAAAGAGATGACCAAAAAACTGACCGCAACGAACGGAACAGCCGTAAACCCTTCCCGCTATTCCCACTTTAACGATCCCGCTTCGTGGAATAGTGCGGGGTTTTCTACCCCTTCGGCCAAAGCCTATCTCGATGAAATCACCGTATCGTTAAAAAATCCAAACGTCGTTTACGATATTACCATTCCAGGAGCCGGAGAGTATTATCAAGCGATTGATGAGTATGCCTACAAAGCACTCATGGGAGAGATGAAACCGCAAGAAGCGATGAATAAAGCCTCCGCAGAGTGGGAAAAAATTACCGACAAAATTGGACGAGAAAAGCAAAGCTCTTTTTATAAGTCCTCGCTCAATTAACCATGCAAAATACGATGACGCTTCGAAGAATTGCCAATCTCAGCCTTGCCACCATATTGGGAGGTTCTATCGTTGTCGGAACCCTTTTGCTCTTGCTACTGCGTGATTACCAACGAATTACAGCGGATCAGGAGCTCAGTAAATCGGCGTACGAGTCCCTCTTCGTCCTCAAATATGATACCGAGAGGCTACTGACGACATCGGATCTAGAACAGCAAAAACAAACCCTCTTCCAATCCAAAGAAGTGTTTCAAAAACATTTCGCAGCATTAACGCCGAATATCCGTGAGAAAAAAGAGTGGATCGAATTTAAACATATCATCCTATCCGAACTTGATCAGGTACAACATGTCTTGGATTCTGAGCTATTTTCGAAGCAAAATATGATGGAAAAATCACTCTTGAGGCGGCTCGGAGAAGGGCTTAATGCGAATGAAAACAGTGCCTACTACATCAAAATTCGGGACCTGAATAACAAAATTATTTATCTTAAACAGTATGAAGACTTCCTTCTTGATGAGCTTTATACGTTTCAGCTTACCAAGTCACAACAAGCAGATAAGCATCTAAAAAATGCCACAACAATGCTTATTTTGGTCACTATAGCAACGTTTGTATTACTTGTTGTTTTGGCCTATTTTGTCTCCCGAAGCATTAAAAAAGCTGAAAACAATCTTTTGATGTCACAAGAAAATCTTAGAAGTGCCCTATCCTCACTGGAAGAAAAACAAAACATATTGGTGAGACAAAGAGATATTCTGGATCACTCTGCACACTACGATTCACTGACAAGTATCCCCAATCGACTTAATTTCGTTGAAAAACTCAACCGTTATATTCAACTTCAGCAACCATTTGCCGTATGGTTCATCGATCTTGACCGTTTCAAAGAGATTAATGACTCTTTTGGTCATAGCATTGGAGACGGTGTTTTGCAAGAGGTCGCTAACCGTCTTGTAAAAACGATAGGGTTAGATTCAATTGCCCGTTTTGGCGGCGATGAATTTGCCATTATCATAGAAAATGCACGGAGTAAAAATGATACAGAAGAGATCATTAAAGAGTTTCTTGGGATGCTTATTGATCCGATGAATATCGGGGGATATGAAATTTTTATTACGTGCAGTGCGGGAGCAAGCTTTTTTCCGAACGATGCCAAAAGTGCCGAGGAACTGCTCAGAAATGCCGATTCTGCAATGTATCAGGCTAAAGAAGAGGGGAAAAACACCTATCAGTTTTATACGCAGGAGATGACACAAAAAGTCTACGAGCGGCTAACACTGGAAAACAGTTTGCGCAAAGCCCTTAGCAATAAAGAATTCATCCTCTACTACCAGCCGCAAGTTGATATGTCTCTTGAAAAAGTAATCGGCTTTGAGGCACTTATACGATGGAACCACCCAGAGTTCGGAATTGTATCCCCACTCAAATTCATCCCTATTGCTGAAGAGACTGGGCTTATTATCGAAATCGGGGAATGGGTAATAGAAGAAGCATCGCGTCAAATAACCGAATGGAAACGTCAAGGATTAAATCCGGGTTACATTGCAGTCAATATTTCAGCAAAGCAACTAATTCATGGTAATCTCGAAAAAGTTGTCCCCACAATTTTGAAAAAACACAATTGCCTGACCGAGTGGATTGAGCTAGAACTCACAGAAAGCATTATCATGAACAATCCCGACTATTCTAAAAACATCCTCATACAGCTTTCAGAGATGGGATTTAAATTGGCGATAGACGATTTCGGAACGGGATACTCATCACTCGCCTATCTAAAAAATTTGCCGATAAATAAACTTAAAATCGACAAATCATTTGTCGATCATCTCCCCGAAGATCAGGCCGATGGTGAAATCGTAAAATCAATTATCCATCTATGTAAAGGGCTAAATCTCAACATTGTCGCCGAAGGAATCGAGACCGATAAACAAGGGAAATTTTTACTGAAAGAAGGGTGTTTAATCGCGCAAGGATACCATTATTACAAACCGCTACCCAGTTCAGAAGCCAGAAAAACTTTAACCGCCGATACTTCTCAATGCTAATAAACATTTTTAGCTACAATACAGATCAAAAAAGACAATGCAAACTTTATTCTCCATTTTAGGTATCTACCTCTTTATCGCTGTCGGCTTTGGTGCCAAATGGACATTCAAAGAGAAAATCGACGACCGTACCATAACCCTGCTTAGTGTCTATTTTTTACAAATTTTCCTCACCTTTTGGGGATTGCTCAAACGCCCTATCGATACGGAACTTCTCTTTGCACCTGCCCTTTATCTGGGAATCTCCCTTTTAGCCCTATTGTTGATGATCCCTTTAACAAAAATGCTCTTTCGTGATACAAAAGAGCGCTCCATTGCCACCGTCGCTGCACTGATCGGAAATACTGGAAATCTCGGTATCCCGCTGGGGATCGCGCTATTTGGGGAGATGAGTGTCCCTTATCTCACCCTCATCAATCTCGTCAATGTATTTGTCGTTTATACCATAGGAGTCTTTTACTATTCACGCGGCGAATTCAGTGTCCGTGATTCGCTCATGAATATCCTCAAACTCCCCGTCCTTTGGGCGGCGATGGTAGCTATCGCACTGAATCTTATCGGATATGTTCCTAGCCCTGCGGTGGATAAAACACTGATGATGGGGGCGTATGCCTCAATGACCATGCAGTTAGTGCTGTTTGGAATCTATCTGTACGGGATTAAATTAGGAGAGATAAACCTGCGACTCACCGCATGGGTCAACGGGACGAAATTTCTTCTGATACCCATGATTGCGTTTGTGGTGTTAGGGATGGTAGAGATGGATAGGGTCGTGAAAGGTATTTTATTTTTAGAGCTGATCGTCCCTCTAGCGGTAGCTAACGTAAATTTGGCTTCACTTTATAACTGTTCACCTCGCACCGTAACAGTGCAAGTATTTACGACATCCATCATGTTTTTAGGAATAGCTTTTATCTTACCTACGCTACTGCATCTCTTTTAACGAGCTACATTTTTGGCTTTCTTATGAGTAAACATTGATTGATCGGCATTCCTAAAAAGCTCATCAAACGTATGGACCATATCATCACTGTATGCGATCCCATAACTGCACTCAATAATAATCATCCCTTTATCGGTCACCAGAGGTGTCATTCTCAATTGTTCTTCAATTTGAACGGCAATTGAACGGGCATCTTGGGCTGATGTATTGGGTAAAAGTGCCATAAATTCATCACCTCCCAAACGAAAGACATAATCTCGCCCTTTCAAATTCTCCCGTATGACCGATGCAAATCGTTTTAGGGCTTCATCCCCGACATCATGCCCATAAGTATCGTTAATCAATTTAAATTTATCCAAATCAAACAGTACAATAGAAGCTTTAAGTTCATTTTGTCCGCACTGAGCCAAAACCTGATTAAGTTTTAGACGATTAAATATTCCCGTCAATTCATCCACTTCTGCCGATTGTTTGATTGAATCAAACGAATCAGCCAATTGTGCTCGAATTTTGTTAAATACATTTTTCAAATGATTCAGTTCTGCTATCGATGTTTTTACACTGATTTCTTTTCTCAAATCTTTGTGTGACATAATCCTATCAACCTGAACCACAAACTCATCAAGCGGATTAATAAATTGTCGTTTTAGCATAATATACAAAACGAATGAGATTGAGAGCACCGTTACTAAAAAGATCGCAACAATCATTTTAAAGACATACGTACTACTGACCCAAAATTCTCCCATAGGGAAGGTGAGTTCCAACATCCCAGCATCATCACCAATTTTTGCATTAGCATGGCACTGTAAACACGCTTGCTCAAATTTAATTGCGTAATGGTACCGTACCGTTGTATTATCAATCAGTTCCATCTCATCTCGATCGATCATCGTAAAAGAGTCTTGCCCTTGTCGTTTACCGTACACTGCGTCGACGAGTGGCCCTCGATAAAGTTTAACTTGAAGATTTTTATTATCGTGATTGATACGATACGTCATCGCATCAATCTCTTTTTGTCCCCAACCGTTTTGCATCGCGGTATAGAACATCGAAAAAATCATCCGTCCCGTCTGTTTACTTTGCTCTTTGAGCGGATTGCGGTCACTTTGACTAATAAGAATCCAATAGACGAGAAAAAGTGTTATTCCAAACAATGCTGAAAGTATCACTACTCGTTTAACAAATGAACCAAACCGTTTTATATCACTTCTTTTTTTCACGCTACCTCTTATACTGCTATAACTACCTATTATAGTAATAGCACGCTATAGTTAAAAGATTCCTAAAATGGAGTGAAAATAGAAGAGATCGTAGTATTTAGTTAAATACTACGAATGTTATCAACTGTTGCTGCTATAAGACGTTGACGTGCCTCACGTGATGTCCATGCGATATGGGGAGTGATGTAAAGGCGTTCTGGGTGTTTTACAACTAAGAGAGGATGGGGTATTTTCATCGGTTCTTTCGCTAACACATCCAAACCGACGAAAATCGGTTTGACGTCGATGATGACCGAGAGGGCATCCTCATCGACAATCCCGCCCCGACCGAGATTTAGCAACAGCGCACCGTCTTTCATTTGCAAGAGTTCGGAGTGGGAGATCAAATTTTCAGTCGATTTGTTCAATGGTGCGTGGATTGAGATGACATCGCTGTTTTCGATCAAACGGCTCAATGTCGTTTTTTCATACTCGCTGTTCTCATTTTTCCCTGAGGTGGAGTAATAACAGACGTTAGCACCAAATGCAGATGCAATTTTTGCCACATTTCGTCCTATCTCACCGAGACCGATAATCCCCCACGTTTTTCCACGCAGTTCGCTGAACGAGGGACCGATATGGGCAAATACCGCTTCTTTCTGCCACGCTCCGCTTTTGACATACTCATCGTAATAACGACTATGCCCCATAAGGTAAAACAACATTGAAAAAGTGTGTTGCACCACCGCATCGGTCGAATACCCCGCAACGTTTTTGACACTTATGCCCCGACGAGCGGCGGCATCATGATCGATATTATTGGTTCCCGTCGCAGCGACACAAATGAGTTTGAGATTCGGAGCCACTTCCATCACGGCATCGCTAATCACCACTTTGTTCGTAACAATCACTTCCGCCTCTCGAACGCGATCCATCGTCTCATCGGCAGATGTCGTCTGATAAACGACCACATCTCCCAGAGCTTCAAATCCCGCTAACGAGGTATCACCGTAGGTTAGTGCATCAAGTATGACTATTTTCATGCGTCTTTGATCTTTTGAATCAATTTCTTCGCTTTCTTCATCGCTTTATTCACTTTGTCAAATACCAACACCACAGCCATACGTCGTCCAACGTGCGCTTCAGGTTTACCGAATACGCGAACGAAGCTATTATCATCAAACAACTCATCGGCAACGTCGATCACCGGTTCATGCGATTCGACGGTAGATTTAAATGCCGCACTCGCACCGTCACCGTAGAAAGTAAAGCCTAACGGCAATCCAAG
>NZ_JAQTYM010000088.1 GCF_028688295.1 Sulfuricurvum sp. | reverse complement strand
GCACTTGCTTCCAAAGCAACCGGATACCCGATTGCTAAAGTGGCAACGCTGCTCGCGGTAGGCTTTACCCTCGATGAGATCACCAACGATATCACGGGAACTCCTGCGGCGTTTGAACCGGTTATCGACTATATCGTAACCAAAGTACCGCGCTTTACGTTCGAGAAATTCCCCGAAGCGGAATCGACCCTCACCACCAGCATGAAATCGGTCGGTGAAGCGATGGCGATCGGCCGTACTTTCAAAGAATCGGTTCAAAAAGCCCTCTGTTCACTGGAAACAGGACTAAGCGGTTTCGATCCAATCGACGGTGATCTCGAATTCGTTAAGCACGAAATCCGCCGCCCGAATGCAGAGCGTATCCTCTACGTAGGGCAAGGTTTCCGTATGGGACTATCCAAAGCCGAAGTATTTGATCTCTCAAAAATTGATCCGTGGTTCTTGACCCAAATCGAAGAGATCATTGCCCAAGAAAAACTGATCACAACGACTACCCTCACGGATGAGCCGCAACTTCGCCGTCTTAAAACGGAAGGGTTCTCCGATAAAAACATTGCGCGTCTTATCACCCTAAACGGCGGAAGTGCAAAAGAGAATGATGTCTACGAAGCGCGCAAAGCTCTTGCGATCATGTTTGAATACAACGAAGTCGATACCTGCGCGGCAGAGTTCGGTTCATTGACCCCATATCTGTACTCAACCACCAACATTACCCGTCTCGGACTTCAAGCACCGCGTCAAAGTGACAAGAAAAAAGTGATGATTCTCGGCGGTGGGCCAAACCGTATCGGTCAGGGGATCGAGTTCGACTACTGTTGTGTACACGCCTCATTCGCCCTCAAAGAGATGGGAATCGAGACAATCATGGTCAACTGTAATCCTGAAACCGTCTCAACCGACTACGATACCTCCGATGTCCTCTATTTCGAGCCTATCGATTTCGAACATGTCCGCTCTATCGTAGACGCAGAACAGCCTGATGGTATTATTGTCCACTTCGGAGGACAAACGCCTCTCAAACTGGCAAACGGACTTCATGCTATCGGTGCCAAAATCGCCGGAACTTCTGCGGAAGTGATCGACTTGGCAGAAAACCGCGAGAAATTCTCAGCATTTGTCGTTGAGCAAGGGCTAAAACAACCGGAAAACGGTATCGCTATGACGAAAGAGCAGGCATTTAAAGTGGCTGAAGAGCTCGGCTACCCGGTTCTCGTGCGCCCTTCGTATGTTTTAGGCGGGCGTGCTATGCGCATCGTCTACAACGAAGAGGAACTCCGTACCTATATGGACGTTGCGGTATCGGTGAGCAACGATTCTCCGGTTCTCGTCGATAAATTCCTCGATCAAGCGGTTGAGCTCGATGTCGATGCGATCAGTGATGGCACTGATGTCTATATCGGTTCGGTTATGCAGCACATCGAAGAGGCGGGGATTCACTCAGGGGATAGTGCCTGTTCACTCCCTCCTGTCAGTCTCAGCGCAGAGCTTCAAGCGCAGGTTGAGCAACAAACGAAAAAAATCGCATTGGGTCTCGGTGTTATCGGGCTCTTAAATATCCAATACGCGATCTACCAAAACGAGGTTTACATCATTGAGGTTAATCCGCGCGCATCCCGTACCGTGCCGTTTGTCTCTAAAGCAACCGGAATGCCGCTTGCGAAAGTCGCAACCCGTGTTATGGTGGGTGATACCCTCCGTAATGCCCTCAAATTCTACGATAACTATCACATCGTTATGGAAGCGGATGGACTTCTCAAGCCGCGTCTCAAAGGGCACGTTGCGATCAAAGAGGCCGTATTCCCGTTCAACAAACTCTACGGTGCCGATTTGGTTCTCTCTCCAGAGATGAAATCAACCGGCGAAGTTATGGGGATCAGTGAGAATTTCGGTATCAGCTTTGCAAAAAGCCAGCTTGCCGCAGGAAACAAAATCCCAACCTCAGGAACCTGTTTCCTCTCCTTTATCGAAATGGACAAAGTACACGCTCCAGAAATCGCACGCGGATTGCACAACCAAGGGTTCAAACTCGTGGCGACTCGCGGTACACAAAAAGCAATTGAAGCGGCAGGTATCCCATGTGAAGCCGTTCTAAAAATCTCTGAGGGCCGTCCAAATATCGAAGACGTGATGAAAAATGGAGAAATATCTCTAGCGATCAACACCTCTGATAATAAAACCTCGAAAAAAGATGCTGAGCAAATCCGTCAAATCGTTTTACGGATGGGAACACCGTATTTTACAACCCTCAGTGCCGCACGTGCCGCTATCGAAGCGATGGGGCACATGCATGATGATAGTTGGATGGAACCACATGCCCTCCAAGATTATCTCATCTCTTAAACTATGAATAAAATCTTCCTCGCCCAAACCGACACTACTGTCGGTTTTCTCTCCCAAGATGCCAAACGTTTAGAAGAGATTAAAATGCGATCCGGAGATAAACCTTTTCTCAAAGTCTACGCTCAATTAAAAATCTTACATCACGATATTCGCATCCCATCAGCGCATAAGAATCGTATACGTAATACGCACAAAACAACCTTTATCATCAAAAACAAAGCTTTCCGCTACGTCAGCGATCCTGAACATGCTGCTCTTATTCGTCCCTATGGTTGGCTTTATTCTACCTCAGCCAATAAAAGCGGTGAGCATTATGATCCTACCTTTTGTCATCATGCAGCTGATTGGATTATTGAAGATCATCGTAGATTGCATGAAGCCGGTGCATCACGTATCTATAAACTTGGTCGAACGCGATTAGTGAGGGTACGATGACAAAATTTTTACAAGCCTTTTTAACAGGTGCTTTTTTTACCTTTTTGTTTGATTTCACCCTTTTTCTAGGGTTGAAACTCAACTATATTGATGCCCACGGAATGAAAATTTATTTCAACCCCTTTTTCGTTGATAACCAAAATATTTGGGTTTTTCTGATACTCTCCCTATTTATAGGGTGGATTACAATTTATCGTCGAAGTGTTAAATCCGCAGCAATCATTTTGACTTTATTTTTGCTCCTTAGTGCTTCTGCATTGATTCCCCCCATTGGCACAAAAATCGGCGATGCCCTTTTCCGTCAAACCAATCTTGAAATTGCTCATCCCCCCCATCTTTATCGAGGAGACATCCTCTATAGTGATCGACATCAACTCTTTTTTTATGATACTGATTTACAAAAAGTGATTACACTACCACAGGAGAAAAAATGAAACATATTATGAATACTAACACCGTCTTTTTAGGTGCTATGAGTGCAGTACTTCTGAGTGCTTTTAGCGGATGCCAAAGTGCTCCCGAAGAACAAGCCACTTCCCAAGAGAGCGTTAATCAAAATAAATTTTTGGTTGTAGAACAACAACCTAATGGTAAATACGTCATCGTCGAAGAGATGCCAACCACAGGTCCAAGCCGTGCCATTATCCGTGAGACCGATGAAAATGGAACCGTTTCTGAGCGGGTTATGAGCGAAGCGGAGATGAAAGAGCTCGCCGATCAAGAGTACAAAAAAATGGAAGCAGGACAATCTGAACTCAACGCAGAGCCTCAAGGAGAGGGGATGGGACTCGCGGGAACGATCCTCGCGGCTGCGGGCGGAGCACTGTTGGGGAACATGATCGGTAATGCGTTAATGAATAATAAAAATGTTCAAAGACATCAGGATGCCTCAAATCGCTCAGCTTATCATCGCTCTTCAGCTAGCGGAAGCAATGCAGCAACTAATAGTCAGAAAAAAAGTTTCTTCGGTAATTCCGCATCGAGAAGTACCTCATCCAGTAGCAGTTTCGGAGGATGAGTATGGTATCTCTGCAAAACATTAAATCCATTGACGATGCAACCTTAGAAAAATTAGGCTTTAAATGGCATACCGACAGTGATCAGAGCAAATACATTGCCAATGAACTGGTTGTAGTTACCGATAGTGAAGCCGAGGCGTACTATGAAGCGGTCAATGAACTCTACGATATGTATGCCACTGCGGCGCAACACGTTATCGATAACAACCTCTTTTTTGATCTCGGCATCCCTTTTAACCTTATCGAAACCATCAAAAAAAGCTGGGAAAATGATGTCCACTGGCACCTTTACGGACGGTTTGACCTAGCAGGGGGAATCGGTGGAACACCGATCAAACTCATCGAGTTTAACGCAGATACCCCGACTGCCCTTTTTGAGAGCGCGATCTTGCAATGGGCATTGCTCAAACATAACGGCATGGATGAAGCGCGCCAGTTTAATAATATTTACGAAGCACTGAGTGATAACTTCCGCCGTCTTGTCACCTTGTTCGATGATCCGAGTGAGTTTGAAAAACATTATGATGGATGGAAAATCCTCTTTAGCTCTATCAGCGGCAATATCGAAGAGGAGCAAACCGTTCGACTATTGCAACAAATGGCAATCGATGCGGGATTTGAGACTGGATTTGAGCCACTGGGTGGGGTAAAATTTGATGATGAGGGGATTTATGACTCTGCCGAAGAGCCCTATGAATATTGGTTTAAGCTCTACCCTTGGGAAGATATCGCTATCGAAGAACCAGAGTTAGCAACCCAGCTCACCACGATCATGAACAACCAAAAGGCGATTATCCTCAATCCCGCCTACACTCTCCTCTTTCAATCCAAAGGGATGATGAAAATACTCACGGATCTCTTCCCTGATTCTCCGTATCTCCTTAAAACCTCTTTTGAGCCGCTTAAAGGGGTACATCAGGTCGAGAAACGGATGTTCGGACGTGAAGGTGCTAATGTACGAATTATGGATGCTTCAGGTGCAACTCTCGAAGCGAATGATGGACCATACGGCAACTTTAAACCAATCTATCAAGAGTACGTTGAATTTCCGCGTGATGCTCAAGGAAACAGTTATCAAGCAGGTGTATTCTTCGCGTACGAAGCATGTGGCTTAGGGTTCCGACGCGGTGGAAAAATTCTGGGAAATATGTCTAAATTCGTGGGGCATGTTTTACGCTAGAGATATTGGTTTACCGGTAAAGTAACCTTGTGAATAATCAACATCAAGTTTTTTGAGGGTAGCATAAATCTCTTCATCCGAAACAAACTCCGCAATCGTTTTTGCACCAATTTTCCGTGCAAAATCGATAATCGTCTCGACAATAATATGGTGACGCGAGTTAATACTGATTTCTCGAATTAATGAACCATCGATTTTGATATAATCGACATTCAACTTTAATATATTTTCAAAGTTTGAATACCCTGTTCCAAAATCATCAATCGCAATTTTTGCTCCTAGTGCTTTCACTTGTGCAATAAAGTGGGTTACTTCAGAATAGCTTTCAATTCCTTCTGATTCTAAAATTTCAAATACTACACGACTTGCCGTACCAGTCTGTGTAATGGTTCGTATAATTTCACTAACCGTATGAGAATTACGGATATCACTATCAGATAAATTGATAGAAAATTCCTCACTCCGTAAAGCAAAAAGATTACAAGCTTGATAAACTACCTCAAGTGTAATTTGAGGATAAAGTTTAGTTTGTTTGGCTATAGGTAAAAATTCCATGGGTGGAACAATATTTCCTTCATCATCAATCATACGGACTAGTGTTTCATATTTATGAATTTCACCTGTTCTAAAATCTACAATAGGCTGATAATAACACACTATTCGATGTTCAAAAAGGGCTCTTCTCACATCGGATGCCATCGTCAAATTTGAACGATAAAGTTCCTCAACACGTTCTGTTTGATCATAAAAAGCTATCGGTTTTTTATTTTCTTTAGCATAATGCAGAGCGATATCGGCACGTGTTAATACTTTTTCACCGCCTAAAGCAACCCCAACAGTTACCCTAATATTCAAACTCTCTTCTTTTACCATAAACGTTTTTTCATCCAAAAGTTTTATAAGTGTAATTAACCGATGCTCCAATTCATCTTGATTCATGACGGTTGAAAATGTTAATGCAAACTCATCACTGCCCAAACGGTAACAAGAGTCAGACAATATATTTAACCACACACCGGTTTGCTTCAATATTTCATCACCGATATCGATTCCAAAAAAATCATTTACCTCTTTAAAATCATCTATATTTACAATTGCCAATGCAGTAATATTTCCCAAGAGCAATTTTTCTTGTAAGCTAAATCGATTAGGCAAACCGGTCAACCTATCCATATAATATTGATTTTCCAGCTCAAGTGTTTTTTCTTTCACAGCACCTTCGAGAGAAGTATTCATCGCTTCCATCTCTGTCAAATAATGGTGAGTTGTCTTTTGCATCGCATTAAACGCAGTAACAATCTGTTCGATCTCTACACTCCCCTCTTCCTCAAAAACCAATTGATCCCCCGGTTTGTAATAGCGAACTTTTTTAGCTATGTTGGTCAACGGAGAGAGAAGAAAGCGAACCCACCATACCGCTACAAAAAAAATAATAAACATACTCGCACCAACGCCATAAACTATTTTTTGGATCGAATCACGTGTCTCTTCATACGCCAAATCACTGTAATGCAAAGTAACGGATCCCATCAATTGTCCTCTAGTCGGTTCTTTAATCACATGAACAACCCTTATCGCTTCGTGTCTGGATGTCATGTTCTCTTTGCTTTTATAGCTATATAATGTCTTACCATTGTTATCATAAATGTCCAACTTTGTCACATCCGGTACCGATGTGACAGGAGAAACTTTCTTTTCAATTTGATCATAAAATTTGAGATAAAGGGCGATTTGAAGTGGTTTTTCTATGGTTCGCAACAACAAATCTGCTTTTTGTTTTTCCGAAACCACTATAGTATTCTCAAAAACCATACTGACTACTATTCCAAGTGTCATGAAAGTCAAGAAGAAAATCAAAATCAATGATCCTACTATCTTGTAAGAAAGACGTGATTTCGAAAGCGTTATCATTAAAAAACCTTGCAGATCAGTTCTATGAATAGAGATTCATTTGTTGTGTGATTTTATCCTATTAAAGATTGAATTTAACCTATATTTTTAATATTTTCAGCACCTATTAACTATTTATAGACTATCTTTGCAGATACTAATTACTTTATATATTATCTATATCAAAACCATCTCCCGCTTATGAAAGAAGACCGATGAAAACGCGTTTTTCACTTGCTTTGTTGCTCTTGCCTTTTTCACTTTTAGCTACTGAAGCAAAGAGCGATTCAACCCTTCTTACTACGCTCACTGATGAGATCAATACCATCGCGCAAAGTGCAAAAGATCAACGAGCCAATATCGATTATCTCCCCTACGTTATGAGTGTGTTTGACGGCGAAGAGCTCTCCCGCGCCGGAGCATCGTCACTGAAAGAGGCTCTTAGTTTGGTCGCCGGTGTTAATATCGCCAG
>NZ_JAQTYM010000022.1 GCF_028688295.1 Sulfuricurvum sp. | reverse complement strand
ATAAGTATAGCTTTTTCCTACTGTTTCTGAGATTTTGCCCATAGAAAATGGTTAACTTACCCTTCCCCTTTATCCACTTTCCCCCGCATTTTCTTAGTATTCCCATGCTTCGTTTTGCTGTCCATCCGTCGTTTTTGTGAGTTCTTCGTCGGTTTGGTCGGTTTACGCTTTTTTTGAACGATAGTAACACTTTTGATAAGCTCTTTGAGACGTTCCAATGCCGCTTCTTTGTTCTCTTCCTGACTTCTCGATTCTTGGGATTTGATGTTGATGATCCCGTCTTTGGTAATACGGTGATCGGTGATCTCAAGGAGGCGTTCTTTGTAAAAATCAGGGAGTGTTGAGGCGTTTATGTCGAAGCGAAGATGGATCGCGGTGGAGACTTTGTTGACATTTTGCCCGCCAGCTCCCTGAGAACGGATCGCGTTTATTTCGATTTCAGAGTCTGGGATACTAACGGTGTGGGAGATTTGCAGCATTAACTTGTTTGTTGTCAGACAAAAATAGCCTCTTTCTCAATATTCTGTTTGAGATAGGGATTCATTTTTTCACGATAGCGGATGACATCAACATTGAGATGAAAAAGTTCTTGAAGTGTGTTTTTAGCATGAACGATAGCGAACATATCAGGAGTTTTAGTTTCCACCACTACATCGATATCGCTATTTGGTGTGGCTTCATTACGGACAGTTGAGCCAAAAAGACCTATACGAACGATACCGAAATGATCGGCGAAATCATTCTTGAACTGCTTTAGAATATCAAGAGCTTGATCTTTTTGCATTCGTGTCCTTTTGATTTTAATAGAGTGATTGTAGCATATTCTACTCTATCTATTATCTCCCCCGTCCGCCCGATTTTTTAGGGGAAGGTTTTTTCGTGTTTCCAAAGGCACTGTTTCTCGTCGAGGTATTTCCCTTATCGGCAACCTCTTCGCGCGCTAAACGCGGTCCGCGCTTGCCGACAAATTTCGGCTGAACGGGAGCTTTTTTACGTTTATTACCGAATGCTCCGGCTGTTTTTTCTTTTTTCTCGTCTGCTTTGGAGAGGCTTTTACCGCGTGTTTTTACCAGTGCATTATCGGCTGGGGGTTCAAATCCAGGAACTAAAATCGTCTCAACGTTTTTACCGAGCATGGTGATGATTTTTGACCATGAGATATGCTCACCCGAAGAGAGGAGTGTAATCGCCAAACCATCATTCCCTGCGCGTCCGGTACGTCCGATACGGTGGAGGTAGTCGGTGCTGACGTGGGGGATATCGTAGTTTATGACAACATCCAGTCCATCGATATCTAGTCCTCGTGCGGCGATATCGGTGGCAACGAGGATACGAGCACTCCCCTCTCTAAACTCACTGAGGGCACGATCTCTGGCACCATGTTTTTTATCGCCGTGGATAACAACGTTTTTAAGCCCACTAGCTGTTAGATCGGCACTTACCTCATCCGCTTCAACTTTCGTACGGGTAAAGACGAGAACTTGCGGATAGTTGTTAGAGCCGATCAAAAAGGACAATAGCTCTTTTTTACGCTCTTTTTCAACCGGATGCACCACTTGACGCAGTGTCATATCGGCGGCTTTGAGGTTGTCGATCTCGATCAAAAGGGGTTTTTTGAGGATCTTTTCACTCAACTGTTTCACGGCAGGGGTCATGGTTGCCGAAAAGAGCATATTTTGACGGTTAATCGGGAGGAGATCGATAATCTGCCCTACTTCGCGAATAAATCCCATGTCAAAAATCGTATCAGCTTCATCAAAGACTAAAAACTCGATTCGTGAGAGGGGGACATGCCCTTGTTTATTCAGCTCGATAAGACGTCCGGGAGTGGCAACGATGATATCGACCCCCTCCCCTAGCTCTTTGGCTTGACGTGCCATATTGGCTCCACCATAGAGGGCAAGCGTTGTGATCTCAAGCCCCTGTGCATAGGTTTCAATCGCTTCAGCCACTTGGGAGGCGAGTTCGCGTGTCGGAACGATCACTAGCGCTCTGGCACTGCTTTGTTTAGCACCTCCGGCACTGATGAGTTTATGGAGGATCGGAAGGGCGAATGCCGCTGTTTTTCCCGTCCCTGTTTGTGCCGCTCCAAGAACATCACGACCCCGTAAAACGAGAGGAATCACCTGTGTTTGGATTGGTGTTGGCTCACTGTACCCAATTTCACTAAGGGTATCTAGAAGCTGCGGGCTAAGCCCTAAAGTCGTAAATGACATATGAATATTACCTTTTTGGTATTTTGTTCACGAATGTTAACATTTTATCGCTTCAAACCTCCCCATTATGCCGTTTTTTTTGCTACGATAGCGCAATTGATTTGAGAGGGAGAAAATAGTGAAAGCAATCGTGCTTTTAGTGACGTTAACAGCGTTTGTATGGGGAGCTTCGACAAGCGGAATTGTATTAGATAAAAAGAGTTTAAAACCAATTGCATCCGCCATCGTTATCGCCGGCAATAAAGAGTACCGAACCGATGAAAACGGTACATTTCGTATTCCGCAAACCAAATTTATTGGAGTACGCGCAGTCGGATATGAACGTAAATTTTACAAAAGCGGCGGGAAAATGTATCTCGAACGTGTCATACCCAAAGCACTCTATCTCTCCAGTTTCGGTGCTACCAGTTCAAAGCTGATGGGAAATGCGAAAAATTTGATTAATACGACCGAAATTAATGCTCTCGTCATCGACATCAAAATGGATCGCGGGCAAATTGCTTTTAAAACCGCCAATCCTATCGCTAACAAAATCGGAGCACAAGAGATTATCCTCTTTAAAGATTTACCGAAATTCGTGGCCGATTTGAAAAAGGAGGGGATCTATACCATCGCCCGTATCGTCTCATTTAAAGATACCCCCTACGTCACGGCTCATCCACAATACGGCGTCAAAAAAACCGACGGAACACTCTTTAAAGATAAAGAGGGACTTTACTGGGTCGATGCATCCCGCAAAGACTCTTGGAAATACATTATCGATATTGCCGAAGAGTCGGCTAAAGCGGGCTTTGATGAGATTCAATTCGATTATGTCCGTTTTCCGGATCGCAAAGGGATCAAATTTTCGGTTGAAAACAACCAAGCTAACCGTGTACAAGCGATCAGCGGCTTTTTAGAGAGTGCCCGTACACGTCTCATCCCGTATAACGTTTTCATCTCTGCTGATATATTCGGTTATGTCAGCTGGCATAACGCCGATATCGAAATCGGCCAGCGTGTCGATGCGCTCGCCCCGTATGTCGATTATCTCTCTCCAATGCTCTACCCATCAGGATTTAATGCAGGTATTCCGGGATACACCAATCCGGTAGCGGCAAACTATGAGATCGTGAAACACTCCCTCGATAAAGCACTCGAAAAATCGGGAGGCTCACCTCTGGCTTATAGACCGTGGCTCCAAGCATTCCGTGACTACGCGTTTGATCGCCGTATCTACGGTGACAAAGAGATTCGAGATCAAATCCGCGCTAGTGATGACTTCGGTAGCTGCGGATGGATTTTGTGGAATCCGCGCAACGTCTATACAGCGGCAGGGCTCATCCGCCTCAACCAAAATATGACTAAAAACGACAAAACAAATCCGACCAAACCTGCTTCTTAATTGATGTTTCAAACACTCCAAACGCTCCCTATTTGGGAGCAAATCTCTACAATCAGATCCACCCTACTTTCACATAATCGTCTCATCCTCCAAGCCCCTCCGGGTGCGGGGAAAACGACCGCCGTCCCCCTCGCTCTTCTCGATGAACCATGGCTACTAGGCAAACAGATCATCATCTTAGAACCCCGCCGTATCGCTGCTCGCAGCGCCGCGTCACGTATGGCACAGTTGTTGGGTGAGAGTGTAGGAAAGCGGGTCGGTTATCAAATCCGTTCGGAGAAAAAACTCTCTCAGGAGACTAAAATCCTCGTTGTCACCGAGGGGATTTTAACCCGTATGCTCCAAAACGATCCCTCTTTGGAGAATATCGCTCTAATACTCTTTGATGAGTTTCATGAGCGCCATCTCCACAGTGATCTCTCCCTCGCTTTTTCCCTCCAGTCTCAGGAATTTTTACGCGAAGATTTAAAGATCATGGTGATGTCGGCAACGCTCGATACCCGAACTCTCCAAACACTCTTAAACCACCCTCCTCTTATTAGTAGTGAGGGACGTAGTTTTCCCGTCGCTATTGAGTATCGAGAGCCCAACATTCCCCTCATCGAGCCTAAAAAAATACTCTCTGCGCTGATGAGCCTAATCCCAACCATCCTCTCAAACGATGAGGGGGATATCCTCGTCTTTTTAGCCGGAACCTATGAGATTAAAGCGCTGGAAACCTCTCTAAGAGAGCATTGCCGCTCGATGGATGTCGATATCGCTCCACTGTACGGTGAACTCTCCAAAGAAGCACAAGAGCGTGCCATCGCCCCTAGCCCTAAACGTAAAATCGTCCTCGCCACAAACATCGCCGAAACGAGTCTCACTATCGAAGGAATCAAAATCGTTGTCGATTCGGGTTTAGAAAAAGTCCTCACATTTGACCCTCACAGTGGGATGGAGCAACTGGTCACCCAAAAGATTTCACGTGCGTCAGCCGAGCAGCGCGCCGGTCGTGCCGGACGGCTAGGAGCGGGAAAATGTTACCGCCTTTGGAGTGAGATGCAGCACCACACCCTCATAGCCCATAAATCCCCCGAAATTCGTTTGTGCGATCTTACCCCATTGGCATTGGAGCTTAGCGCATGGGGTGATTCGGAACTCTCTTGGATCGATCCGCCACCAATGAAAGCACTAGAGCATGGGCGTTCACTCCTTCGTGCATTAGGGGCGATTGATCAGCGAGGGCATCTTAGCGAACATGGAAAAGAGATGATGGGTTTAGGGATTCATCCCCGTTTAGCCCACATGATACTCATCGGGCGCAATATGGGATATGAATCCGAGGCAATCCTTCTCGCCGCAATGCTACACGAACGCGATCTATACGCCAAAACCCCTTTTTCCTCTTCGGACATGAGTGAGCGTTTTTGGATACTCTCAGATTACCTCCGTGAAAACCGTATCTCTCCTACCCTCGTTGAGAATGCAACGATCATCGTAAAATCAGCACGTGAACTCTCAGGACGGCTCCATACAACACTTCGTTTGTCCTCGGATTTCCCCTCTTCGATGATAGCGATTTTACTGACATTGGCCTATCCCGACCGTATTGCCCGTCAACGCAACCCAAAAGAGAGACGCTATCTCATGAGCAACGCCAAAGAATCCGTGTTATCCGCAGAGGATGATTTAGTCGGTGAAGAGTGGCTCATCATCACACAAAACGATGGTAACTCATCGATGGCACGAATCTATCTCTGTGCCCCTCTCGATATCGATTTACTAAAGCACTATCTCCCCGATCTCTTCGAGCGTGAAAAAAAGATCACGTGGAATAGTGATACAAAACGTGTCGAGGCCAGAGAGCAACTCTGCATCGGAGCAATCCTCATCGACTCACATCCGCTCCTTAACCCTGATCCTGCGGAGGTTAGCCGGATTCTTTTAGAGGGGATTCGTCTGCATGGGCTGAACTCGCTCTCATTCTCAGCACAAGCACTCTCTCTGCGCCATCGTCTCATGGCACTGCATCATTATGATCCCGTGAATGCCTATGGAGATTTTAGCGATGCAGCCCTCTTGGATTCTTTGGAAACATGGCTCTTGCCCCACCTCACGACCCAAAGTTCTCTACGTGAATGTGAGAATCTCGATCTCTATAGCATTCTCTCTGCGCAGCTAACGTGGGAACAAACTCAACGGATCAATGCTCTATTGCCGACACACTACATCGCCCCGACAGGAAGTTCTATTGCACTGGATTATTCCAATCCCGAAGCGGTGATATTGGCGGTGCGGATACAGGAGGTTTTCGGACTAAGTGAGCATCCGAGCGTCATGGAGGGAAAACTCCCTTTACTGGTACATCTACTCTCCCCTGCCCGCCGTCCGATACAGGTAACCCGCGATCTCATAGGATTCTGGGAGGGTTCCTACAGTGATGTCAAAAAAGAGCTAAAAGGGCGTTACCCAAAACATTACTGGCCCGATGATCCGCGCACAGCCGAGGCGACAAGCAGAACGAAAAAACAGATGTAATGGTTAGACTATTACGAAATCAGTATAACTGAGATTTGTAGGTATACCCGATAGAGTAGCGAACTGTACAGAAATAGCAGCACCACTTCCATCTGCATCATAGTGCAGAGCTCCTGTGGACGTATTATAAATTACTCGATCATTCGTATCGAGTCCCTTACTGTATCCATTTCCACTGATAAACTCGGTAACATCTAAGGTAATTCCTATTTTTGTAAAAATCAGATCCTCCAAACATATTAAATCTTCCAAATGGGTAAAATCTGTAATTTTATCAATATTTGAGACACCCAATGTTTTCGTAAAATAAAATTTATCTGTTCCACCGTTTCCAGTCAATATATCAATCCCAAGACCACCATTAAGAATATTATTACCGCTATTACCGATCAAAGTATTACTCTGAGTACTGCCAGTTGCGTTAATATTTGCAGTTCCGCTCAAAATTAGTGTTTCTATATGCGATCCCAATGTATAGCTTACACTGCTATAAATACTATCATTTCCACTGCTCACTGCCTCAGTAATCTTATCTGCAATATTATCAACCACATAGGTATCATTCCCTGCTCCGCCACTCATAATATCGGCATTAAGCCCGCCATCAAGCAGGTTGTCTCCACTATTTCCTATCATTGTATTTTTTAACGTGTTTCCAGTCCCACTTAAATTGCCACTCCCTAATAACGTCAAATTTTCTACGTTATTCTCTAATACATAGCTAATATAACTTTGTACTGTGTCTATTTCAGTACTTAACACTGATGTCTCGATAATGGTGTCGTTCAGATCATCTACGACATAGATATCATTGCCCGTTCCCCCAGTCATCGTATCGGCTCCAATTCCCCCATCAAGCGTGTCATTACCAATCCCACCCTCTAGAATATCGGATCCCATCCCTCCTCTTAGAATATCATTCCCTGTTAACCCATACAAAGCATCTGAATTACTCGAACCAATTATGAGGTTATTAAAATTATTACCGATACCTGTCGCACTATCCATACCCATAAAGCTTAAGTTTTCAAAATTAGCCCCTAGAGTATAGCTGCTTAATATCGTCTCGATTGTATCGATTCCCCCTGCATTTGTTACTCCGTTTAATACCGTCATTTCACTAACGATATCTCCTAAATTATCCACTACATAGGTATCATTACCCACTCCACCCAGCATCGTATCCAATCCGCTACCACCGTCTAAACGATCGTTGCCAATCCCTCCACTAAGAATATCATCACCGATTAGCCCTAAAAGTATATTATTGCCGCTATTACCCGTTATTCTGTTGTTCAATCCATTGCCCGTACCATGAATATGAACTGAACCCATCAAAAGTAAATCTTCGACATTGTCACTCACTGTATAGGTAACAGAAGCTTTCACTAAATCAATTTCAGAACTTACTACGCTTGTTTCTACGACGATATCGGCTATATTATCAACAATATAAGTGTCATTACCTAATCCACCAACAAGAGTATCTATCCCTAATCCTCCACTCAAAATATTATTACCGCTATTACCGATAATTGTATTATTTTGAGTACTTCCGGTTCCATTAATATTTCCAGTACCGACTAGCATCAGCGTTTCGATATAAGGACTAAGAGTATACGTAACGCTGCTTTGTACAGTGTCATTTCCTATACTGCTCGTCTCACTGATGCTATCCCCTACATTATCAACGATATAGGTATCATCTCCCGCACCGCCGATCATCATATCGACACCATCCCCTCCGTTGATGATATTATTCCCTTCATTGCCAGTCATGGTGTTTTTGAGGCTGTTACCTGTACCGTTAATATTCGCTGTTCCTATTAATTTTAAGTTTTCTAAATTCGTGCTCAGTGTCCAACTGGTTGAGCTTTGTACGGTATCGATCTCTGTAGCGAGTGTTGATGTTTCACTGATGATATCACTTGGATTATCGACTACATAAATATCATTCCCACTGCCTCCGATCAATGTATCGGCTCCAATACCACCATCAAGAATATCATTCCCAACACCGCCATCAAGGGTATCATCTCCTAGTCCGCCTCGAAGTGTATCATTACCCGATAATCCATATAATCTATCTGTAGCATCTGCACCAACAATTACATTATTTACAGTATTCCCCGTTCCTACTACCCCATTGAGACCCAAAAATGTCAAATTCTCAAAATATAGCCCAAGTGTATAATTCGACAAAACAGTTTCTACCGTATCAACCCCACCGGCATTCGTAGTTCCATTTAATACTGTCATTTCACTCACAATATCGCCTACATTATCCACTACATACGTATCGTTCCCAATTCCCCCAAGCATCGTATCTAAACCGTTCCCACCGTCCAAACGATCGTTCCCTGAGCCGCCCGTTAAAACATTGGCGGCAGAGTTTCCGATTAAAATATTATTGAGGGTATTCCCGATTCCATTCAACGCTGTAGCACCCAATAAGGTCAAGTTTTCAACATAACCACTTAAAGTGTAGTTTATAGATGTTCTAACGGTATCGATGCCACCCATACTCGATTCAGTAACAATATCCCTGATATTATCCACCACATAGATATCATCACCGTTTCCTCCGGACATTTTATCAGCACCGATACCTCCATCCAAGATATTAGCAATGCTATTACCGATCAAGATATCGTCTCCACTTCCACCAATACCATTTTCAATAATTGTGTTATAAGCAATAGAAATATTATTTGTCATTGAATTTCCGGATGAAAAGCTTCCCGGATTGAGATTAACAGTACTGTTACCTAACCAACCACTCAAATCGAGAGTATCTTCCCCTCCAGTATCATATAAAGTTAAGATGGGATGTGCATTGGATGAAAAATCGTAAATAGCAGCTGATTCATCGACAATCGTTGAATTAAAGCCATAGATAGTATTACCTAAGCGCGTTTGCGTATCGGCTCCATACATACTTTGCATTGTCAGAATATCGTGCAGCATAGGAGTTTGAGGTGAATACATTTGTCCATCTGCTCCGATCCAATCTGCCCAGGCCACTAATCCAAGACCCGCTTGTAATCCCACTCCCCAGCTTGGACCAAAATAGGACATAATCGTATAAACAGTACTGTCATAATAGTTCGATGGCTTCCATGTCCCAGAACCATTATAATTGCCGGAATGATCTAACCCAAGTGCGTGACCGATTTCATGCGCTAAACTAACATACGAATGCTTTCCTATTGTCGGACTAAGAAGATCGGCATAGTTAGCAGACATCCATACAGAACCGATCGATGGGTAATACGCATGAGCGTAACTAATCCCTGTTGTACTATTACCAAACTCAAGGTTAGCACTGCCAGATGTATACGAGATTGAAGGAGCAATAATATCGTCCCAGATACGAAGTGCTAAAGTTGATAACGATTGTTGTGCAGTATTAAAGCCGTAAAAACCGGCGAGTTCTGAAGTTCCATAAATAGCACTGGCCAATGTCGGAAAAGTATATGTTATTGATGGACCACTCCACTTATAGCCTGAATTGAGCTGATTCAGAACTTGAGCAGTAGTCCATTTACTTAAAGTAGCCATTAAACATACCTCTCTGAAGTCTTGTAATATTATATTGTAGCAAGGAATATTCAAAAAAGAGATATATTAAAAATATAGAGTAAAAAAATTTCTATTATATTTAGCTTCTTTATTATCTATCTTGTTGTCCAATACTTTCCATTGAGAGTTTTGACTATTTTTACTTTTCCATCAATAAATTCTACTTCTTCGCTAACAGATGATTTTTCTACGTGTTTAATATCATTTTCGTAATTATATCCCTCTATCGTGATTGTATAATTGACACGATATTTATTAGCTCCTGCCGGAGAAATATAGAGTGAGTCTATGGTGCATTTAACTTCATTAAAAATAGAAAAGCTGTTTCCCAACGTCTCTTCTAAATCCATAAGGGTGGTACCATCACTGCTACTCATCCATTCATCAGACAGTAAGCTCATCAAGGATGAGAGATTTTTGTTGGAATATTCTTGTGCAAAACGCTGGTAAAGTTCTTGGATGAGTGATTGTTGATTGATAGCTGAGAACGATCGGACGGCATCACTATGAGATGCTAAACGCTCTTGAATTTTATACAATAGATTGGCTATTAGCATTTGGTCTGGCAGAGGTGTACCTTTTGTTTTTGCCTCTTCAAGTGTTGCTGCATATATTTTATGCTCCGCATTGAGCGCTTTATAGGTATCGATATATTCTTGTGTTTCACTAATAGCAAGCACTTCTACTTTTGCGTGAAGGGTTTTTACTTCACGAAGCATCACAGATTCTACAACAGACTCTTCCAAGCGTTTTTGTTCAATGAGTTTTCCTTTAAGCGCCATCAACTCTTGAATGCGAAGTCTAAGCTCTATAAATTTTTTTCCAAGAGGAAAATCCTCAAAAGAATAAGTCGTAAAGGTATCATTAAATTTTCCATATTTTGCATAATATACTGTTTCAGGACTATTTTTCATATCATCAAGAAGCGGTGGGAATGTTACTGTAAAGGGAAGCAATGGAGCAATTTCTTTCAGTTTTACTAGGTAAGAATCCTCTTTTTTGATATCCATCTCTCCTATAAGTTTCTCACATTTTTCCAAAGTGCTTTTCCAGACAACCGTGTCATTCACAAGAAAATTATCCTCAGGAGCTGGTTTAAATGCTTTGCCTTCAAAAAAATTATTCAGTAAAGCTTTTGTATTGGGCATATTGCCTTGGATAAATTGATAGACGTTTAATTTTACGAGATCTTTTTTTACTTTTTCAAGCTTTTCATTTTTTGCCAGTTCTTTCTCTAGGGCATAATGTGAATAAGGCTCAAAAATAATGGCATAATTTCCTTCTTTAGATCGCTTCATGCCTGCAGTAAGAACCATTTTTCCTGATTCTGCGTCCATCGAAAGAATATCTTGAGAAAGCAACTGAGTGTACCATTCTCTCCACTGTTTTTGAAGTTTGTCTAAGTATTCATAATCCCTTTGACGGTTGCTCAGCTCACTTTCTACAGCAGTTAAATATTGGGTTGCTTCAGAGCGAATTTTTGATAGATCGATGTTTGACATTCGTTCATCTACTTTGCGGATGGTTTCTCTGTAACCATTGACATTACCATACAATTGTCTAATCCCATTGCTCTCTTCTATGGTGTAAGCAGTCACTAATTTGGCTTTTTGTTCAGCCTCAGTTTCTGTCTTTGAGGCTAAATCATTAAAGAGGGCAAGGGTTTGATCATCTAATTTAGGAAAATTTTTCCATTCAGATTTTACTGCCTCAAGGCTATAAAGAGCGCTCTCAAGAGAGGAGAGAGAGGCAATGATAGCGTCATGTGTTGATGAGGGAGCGATAATTAGCTCTTTACGTGAGGCAATGATATGTTCAACTGAATGAAGCGATACACCTTCATCATTAATCTTGCCAATAGCTGTGTATACGTGCTCTTTGAGGTATGCATTTGCCCCTATTGAGGCATTCTCAATGTCGGGCTTCCAATGCATTGTGACATTGTCTGGATTAAAGTCATGAAGTGTACTATAGCCTTTGCCGTATGTTCCTGAGAGCTTTTGCAAAAAGGTCCCTAGTGCATTTCTTTGTTGGTAAACAGTGCTACTTACGCGTTTCATCTCTGTCATGACGTGATTGATCATCTCATTTAATCGCGCTTTATCACTTCTATAGCGATACATAGCAATAGCTTCAAGTACATCGTAAGCCTTCACGGTTTTTTCTTTCGCATTCTTCCATCCCAAATCCAAACTTTCTTGCGCCATGCGAATATCATCTTCTTGAATTTTTTTATTTTCGCTTTTAAGCCATTGAATATGAGGTGTTGTATTGACGGATGGCTTGGATGACTCTACCGCATTAAGTTTGTCGTTAAACAAAGGACCTAGTTCTTTAAAAAGAGTATCTTGTAACGTCACCCATTCACTCACAAAGCGTAGAGCTCCCTCCAAATCATTATTAGAGAGTATTTTCTGTAATTCATCAAAAGCGGGTTCTTTGTATTCAAGTGTTTTTTCATTGGCGAGCTCAAGGGGAGGTTTAAAAGGCTCTAAAAGAGATTTTTCAAATTCTTGCATAGTAGGAGAAGCTTTTTTATCTGGTGTATGAAGATTTTGGACAATCTCTCCTTTGTTGGAGTCTATCTCTTTATCGAGTTTTTTAACCCAATCAAGTGCTTGAAGTTGAAGAGCGGCAAACTCTTTTTCCAGAGCGTATTCACTGATAACCATGGCATTGACTGCAAAAACATTGCTCTCTTCCGCAAGCTTAAAAAATACCCCTCTTGCGTTTTGCTTGAGTGCAAAATCAGGACTTTGAGCATTGGCTTCTGCCCCAGTTTTGATTTTTTGTAGCTCTGCTAATTTTGCAGGGAAAAGTGCTTTTTGTTTTTCAAGGGTCTTGAGTTTTGTATAATAAGCGATAACTTCATCTATATTATTGAAAGCTTTTCCAAATTGTTCACTGAATGTTTTAAACTTTTCAATCTCTTGTCTTAAACGTGCTTCTGTCCACTCTTTTTGGACTTGTTTGTTTAAATCTTGAAGCAACTCTTTAATCCATCTTCTTGAAACATTTTCAAATTCTTGTAATTGAGCCAACTCACCCTCTTCTTGAATAGCTTGAGCTGAGCCACTCATGCGGTCCCACAAAGAAACAGATATTTCAGGAAAATCTTCTCCTAGTTTTATTTTGACATACGCCTTGACCAATTCTCTGGTGGAAGGGTCGGTGATGAGATATTTGTTAAAAAAATAAGTAACCGTATCGCTATCTACAGGAATCGTCGCAGGAGCGTCACCGGAACTTGAGCCTATGATTCTTCGGTCTTGATTGACAACACCATACAGTGTTTCAATTTGCAATGCTGCTTTGGTGCTTTTAAAGAGCTTGTGAGACTCGTAGCTTAGCTTGACGGCTTCCCATAAAGTATTGACTACAGGATGGTTAACAATGCCAACGGTTCCATCCACCGAAGAAATTAAAGCCTCATCGTACTCTCCAGCACCTAATTTGGTAGAGACTTCAGCTATTTTGTCGATAACCAATTTGATTTTTAAGACATCATCTTTAAATTTTGGGAAAGCATCCGGATCACCATTAAGAAAAAATTCTTCTCCTTTGCCCATAATATCCCATAGAATATCAAACGAAAGAAGTTTAGCGGCGGCTTCTTTGCCATCTTTCTTTTCGGCAGTGTAGGTTGCCATATTCATACCGTACGTTGCTACTTTTGAAAATTCTTCAGATTTTGTCAAAAGAGGCCCAGCAGTTAATGGACTAAGTGTCCCAAAAACAAAAAGGGATAAAAGAAAAGAGGAGTGTATTTTCAAGGAATTACCTCATTGACATGTAAGCTTTTTTCAAAGCTTACATTTAAAAATTGATTTATGGAAATATGCGTGAGCCGTTAGGATTATATTTATAATCAAAATAAACTCTTGCACCGGCAATATTAGTAATTTTTATAACTCCATAGGTATTGTTTGGCAATTTAACCGCTATCACATCACCAATCGTCGAGATATTTACATTACTGTTATAGCCTGTCTCCGGAACAGTGACCCCGTTAAAAGCAACCGCACCCATATTTTGTACCTGAGCACCGTTATTCCCCCAGAGTAAATTCATCTCTTTATAAATTTCGCTGTCACTTATGAGGAATGTTTTTTCATCATTGGTAAAATTAAAACCATCTGCATTATTACAAGGAGGTGTACAGCTATTTTCAAGATAAAAGGTTCCGCTAGTCATATAATCATTACTGGCTGTATCGTTCATGATATCAGACAAACTACTTTCTCCCACCGTACCACTGTCGTTGATACTCAGAAACTGACTGTTGTTCTGAGAACTGGCCACCGTCCCTGTAGCCACATCAGCCGCATACGTTAATCCGAAAATTAATGGATTTTTCATCGACAGGAGCATTGCACCTTTTTCCCCGACAGAAAAAGTAAACTCGGTTATTCCTCTATCACTGTAAGTAGTGCCTGTACTCGAAGCGGTCACTGTACGGTTAAATAATACAGAAGCATAATAGTGATTATTCGAAAAGGCTACACTGCTTAAAGTGAAATCGATTCGTATCGTTTCTAATGCAGAGAAATCTTTACGCAATGCTCTTTCCAAGGTCATATCATCACCTTCAAAATTTCGGTCAACATATTGCATGAAACCAGAGTCGTCTTCTCTTTCATAATAGCCTTTAAGCTTATTAAGCGTCTCAGCGATCAATGATCGATAATCCGTATCAGTAAAACTGATCTTGATGTGGCTATTATCAATTTCATTTGATTTACCCGCCGTATCAATCACTTTTACATAAACATCATAAAACTGTGTAAAATTCGGTTCAAAAGAAAAATCAAATCCTCCATCTTTTTCGAACTTAGCTTTTCCCCATGTTTTGCCACCATCTAATGAAACAGTAATAGCACCGACTCCATTTTTTCCCGTTCTCGCTTTACCTCTGATGTGTAAATATCCTTTATCAAGGCTCTCTTTTGGTAAAACAGCTTCTTTATCAACATCATCAAACGATAAACTATTGACATAAAGATAATCAAAACCGACTTCTTCTTCGGAACCTCCAAAAATCCACCATTTTGCTTCCAATGAAGGGGCTAAAATAAATAAAAAACCGATAACCAACAAAACTATTTTAGTTTTCATTTTTGATCCTTAAAACGAGAATTTTGCACCGAGAAGTACACTTTCTTCTCGATAGTTGTTGACCAATGTCGTATATTGGTAGTCATTTAGAAATGTTTTAAAATAGATCATTATATTACTAAATTGATCTACCTTACCTACATTCCAATAGAGATCTAAAGAACTAAACATATAATCCATATTATCACCGACATCTCTTGTCGATCTGTTTTTACCGATTCTAAAATTGGAGGAAATATTTTGTTTAGGGATATCTAACCCTAATCCCAATGCAGCTTGTTCATACTGATTGTTTCCATTGTTGGTAAGCTCATCATTCATGTCTAATATACCGACGATTAATGACGGTTTCAAGACGAAATTTTCATAGGTGTGACGTGTATTAAATGCAGTATTGAAGCGAAATTCGTTCTGAGATCTCACATTATTGCTAGTATCGTAAACATTATAGCCAAGACCAATATCCGAATAAACGATACCGAATCTATCTCGATAGTTCATATCATACATATCATCTGAAGTTTTAGTCACTCCATCATTAATATTATTTAATTTGTAATTTAGATCAACAACCGCATAACGTCTCTCAAAAACTTCTTTAAACGTAAATCCTATATTAGGTCTATAGGTATTCGTGGTATTTTCTTTATCTCCATCTAAATTATCTCTGAACCATAACATTCCCGTATTAAACGTTGTTTTATCGGTGATTTTATATCGCCATGTTCCTTTGATTTTTTCTCTATCAGGGGTTCCTGAGCCTGTAAGAGTTTTAAATTCAGGAGATACTCTCTCATATTCTAATTGCACACGACTTGGATTCTTATTCCCTACTGCCTGTAAAAAAAATGCTCCGCCACTTTGTTTTGCAGTACCGGTTTCACTGGTTTCATTTTGTGAAAATGAATACTCTCCATAAAGCTTCAGCCCAGGTATTGGTCTATAGGTAGAATTGAGCGTCATGAGTGTTGTATTATAGAGAGGAATATTCTCTACCACCCCATTACTATCATCCGTTTTAACCATATCTATGCCGGCTGTGAGTTCCTCATTTATCTTTTTACTGTAACGTACCCCGTAAACATTTCGTTTTGTTGATTCAGCTTCGTTACTCCAAAAACTATCCCACCTAGGATAAGCAATCCCATACAAAACATCTATTGTGTCACCCGTATCACTGCTATATGTATATGCTGCACCTTTAAGGCCTGAATTCATAGAATATTTAGAGTACGATCTAAAATAATCACCCAAGTCTAACACTTGCTCATCATTTTTTATTTGTCCAGACAACGTATACAAAGAAATATTTTTAGGATCTTTTCTCTCATCATCCGTTAATCTAATCCCAACGTTCAGACTATAAGTATAATCTTCAAGATTACCGTTCATATATAGTGAGAAAACATCATAATAGGTCAAACCATTCGTAAGTGTTGAGCTAGAAGTGTTGCCAGAAATGTCATTATGCTGGAAGTAAAAATCATTATCGATCCGTATGCTGTTTTCAGCATGAGCGACATTCAAGAGAAGACTACTGAGGATATAAGGAAAAAACCTTACCATTTTTGCGTGTTTCATAACAAAATCCTTAATGTTTCATACTACAGTTTATTTATTATATTATTAATAATTACTTAAGTAAAATAGAAAAACAAAACATAATGTTATTAAAAATCAAGAAAATACTAGATACTCACCCGATCTTCCATCGCTTTACTCAGCGAGAGGATATCGACGTTCTCCAAACTCACCCCCGTCGGAACACCCTGTGCGATACGGCTGAACCTGACATCGCAATCGATTAGTTTATCCTCGATATAGAGCATTACCCCCTGATTCGCGATGGAGGGAGTGAGAGCAAAAATCACCTCTTTAATCCCGCTTTTGATAATACCGCGCAGATGAGAAATATCGAGTTCTTCGATGGCTTCTAGGACGAAATAACGGCCATCAAAAAGAGCGTTCTCTTCAAACGTCAAAATATCTTTGGCATTTTCAACGATACAGAGGATTTCGTGATTGCGTCGCTCATCACTGCAAATCGAGCAAAGTTCATCTTCGCTCAGACCACCGCAGGATCGGCATTTTTTGAGGCTAGTAATCGCATTTTCGATAGCATGGGCGAGTTTGAGTGCACCGAAACTATCATGCATCACCATGTGGTACGCTAATCGGGTGGCAGACTTTTGCCCGATAGCAGGGAGCTGTTGGAGAGCATCGACGAGGCGGTTAAATTTCTCTAGGGAACGTTTCATAGTCGTATTGTAGCAAAGGATGTTCCTTATCGGTTTAAGAATAATCTTCTATCATTTTTAATACAACATTTTTTAAAAGAGGTAAATCATTTTTGATTGTATTATAAACTATTTGACTGTCTACCCCAAAATATTCGTGAATCAAAAGATTTCTAAAATCTTTTAAATCTCTCCATACAATTTGGTCATATTTGGCTAGTGTTTCATCCGAGAGGTGAATGGTCGCTTCACCTATAATCTCAAATTCTCGAATGGTGGCACTATACACGAGTCTATTGATAGAAAATTCATCCACACTAAGCCCGTTTGTGAATTCGAATATAGCTTCCGTCGAATCCAAAATATCTTGTAAAAAGAGAAGCTCGCCTCTTTTAGACGTAGACTATCTCTTTCATGATTTTTTCTTTTGCAATAGCTTTGAGAGAGCTCTCTATTCCAAGATCAACTTTTAGATTAAATGCTGCCTCAAGCTCTCTTTTTAAAGAAAAAAATGTGTTTAAACTTTTTTTATCGTTTTGCATCTCTATCGCAATATCAATATCACTGCCATCTTTGAAATCTTCACGGGCATAGCTTCCAAAAAGCCCTATTTTTGTAACACCGTATTTTTGAGAAAAATCATTTTTATGTTGTGCTAAAAAGTCTAATATAAACGTTTTCGTCATAAAAACCCCTATCAAACCACTTTATTTTGAAAGATTATAACCAAAAATCTCTCTATCCATTAGCAATCGGCTTTTGCTTCTAAATTTGTTTATTGCTTATCCATAGTCTCTTTGAGAATCTCGATAAGTTCCTGATCGTTGATACTCTCTTTTTCGGTTTTGGAATAGGTACTCTTCAACTCATCCCACAGAGATTCGATAGGGGAAACTTTACCTTGTTTTACATCATCGAGCCCCTGCGTGATCGAGAGGAGGATTTCAGCACCTTGAACTTTTTTTAGTGCTTCGAGGATTGTTTCAGATTGGATGCTCATCGCGATTTTACTTTCTCTTCAATCTGTTTCAATTCGGCAAGGTCTTGTTCATCAGCTTCAACAGCCTCAATAGCTTTGCGTTTTGCATCGAATGTCTCATAGACTTTTTCAACCATTTTTTTCATCTGTTCATGTCCGATACTTCCATACCCTTTGAGTACTTCTTTGTCGTTGAATTCGATAATACGGTCAATATTTTCCCGCCAAAAATCCATCGTCACGTCTTGACGGTTTTTTGCTCGGAGTTCTGCGGTTTCGAGAAAGACCACAACAAAACGGTTCAAACTATCAATTTCATCCTCTGTAAGATAATTTTTTGCGGTATAAATGTCTTGCTTACGGACTATGGAACCGTTGAAACTGGTAAGTGCCATATTCTCTTCTGATGCATTCGCTCGACTGACGATAATTTCGGCGGCAGTTTGCCCCGTAATGGCAAATAAGAGTTTATTTTGAGCATCAGCGTAAAACAGTTGTGTCGCTTTGTCGCTGGCATCATAATCACGACTAATCATAAAAAGGTCTCTAACTTTTTGATAGAACCGTTTTTCCGAAGCTCGTATATCTCGGATACGTGCCAAAAGTTCATCGAAATAGTCTGGTTTTCCGTCAGGATTTTTGAGCCGTTCATCATCCATCACGAAGCCTTTGATCATATACTCGCTTAGATTTTTACCTGCCCATTGTCGAAATTGTGTTCCCCGTTTGCTTCGCACCCGAAATCCAATAGCCAAAATCATTTCAAGAGAGTAATGAGATACGGAGTAATTTTTGCCGTCAGCGGCAGTTGTTAAGTAATCCTTAACAACTGAATCTTTCTCAAGCTCACCCTCTTCAAATATATTGGATATATGCATACTGATATTCGGTTTAGAGGTTGCAAAAAGTTCAGCAAGTTGATTTTGATTTAGCCATGCCGTTCCATCTTTCGTAAGGAGCGAAACAGAGGCTTTGCCGTCTGCGGTGTTGTAGATGATAATATTACTTTCTTCTTCCATATCGGTTCCCTTTAATTAATTATTCGGTATAGCAATATTTTTTCATACTCTAATGAAATGAGCTTTTATAAGATTCATTCCATAGCTTTCGTCATTGCAGTTCCATCTGTAAATTTAAAACAATATTCTTTATATTCTTCCCAAAATGAATCTGATAATTTATCTACTAATTCTTTTCTAGTGCTCTTACCAGGAATAATGACAATATTTTCTTTTTTCATTCCAGTAACAAGTAAACTCCACCCTTCCTTAATACCTTTAAAATATGATGGATCAGTATCTTTAATTTTTTGTAAGTCGGATTCTTCTTCTGTTGTTAATTCTTGAGATGAAATAAAAACAACTAAAACATACCTATCTTTATTTTCATTTTCATAATTTCGTTCATTTAATTCAAAAAGCCAAAAATCTGTTCGTTTTCTATCGAAAGCATTGATTTTACTTTTCTTTTTTCCGAAACTACCATGTTCAACATCATATAATCCTAAATTTTCTTTAATTAACAAAGGGCTCTGCTTGAAAAAAGCAGTTATGCCATTGCTATAAGAATGCAAACGTTTGATTCTAGTATTAATTTCTTGAGTTCTTTCATGGTTAATGATAGAGAATAGTCTGTTAGGTACAAGCGGATATAGATTGGAAATGATGTCATATTCAGTAATAGTTCCAGTCCATTTGTCCGAAGATATTACTATATCATCCTCAGAAGGAGACCTTCCTTTCCTGATTAAATCTGTAGTTAACAAAGCATGAGATTCTAATAATATAGCATCATCACTCACTTCAATTTTATTTGAACTAATTAATTTAGTTAAAACTAGCTTTTGACTCAAAATATCAAGATTAGAATAGTTAAAGTTATTAATTTCTATTTTTTCTGCTAACAAGAAATCTCGAATTGATATTTTTTGCTTGATAGTATTTGCTAAACCTTCCCAAAGTATATCTCCATAATCGGTTAATGATAATTCATTGATGAAATATGTATCAGCAAAATTAATTTTATCAAATACATATTCCCATGCAAGGCTTAATGTATCATCTATTATTTCGTAAGTATTAATATGCTTTTTTGTAATATTTAAAATCTCTTTAACTAATAACTCAGTTAATCCCTTAGCTAAAACTTCACATTCATTTGGATAATTTACTATCTGAGTTCTATCAACAGATAATTGTGGTCTTAATTCGCCTGTAAAATTCATAACACCACTATGTATTAGTGTTTGAGTGTAATCATTATCAGAACCCACTGAATGACTGTGATTTATATAAATTCCATCAATGCACACTCCAGTGCTACTTATCACTGGGACAGTATATAGGCTTTCTAACTCTTGAAAATTGAAATTCTTTTTAGGTAAAGTTAGTGTTGTTTTATATTCCAATGTACTATAATTAATTGCAATGATATATGTTTCAACATATTCTTTTGTTTCACTATATTTTTCTTTTAAAGGAGTTCTTCGTCTATAGTTATCTACATAATGGATAAAATCTAAATCATCTTCATCAATATCTAATCTATCATCATTCAAATCAAGTACAATCGGTTTAGACATTATTGATTTTTTTTGATTGTTTGCCAAAACAATATTGACTTCAATCTCATTTGGTATTACGTGAACAAATCCATTTATCTTATTATATAAATGGTGTTTCCAATTTTTATAGTATGATTGATATTTTTCAAAATTGTCTGAAAATCGGTTTGGTTTATCAAACAATACGAGTCCTAATTTATTGATTTCACTATTGAATAAATTCTGTTTTGTTTCATCATTTAAAAGTATCTTTATCAAAGTACCAGAAAAAGGAAGTTTTTCTTTTTCAAGTTCTGTTGTACTTTTATAGTAAAAGTTTTCATGCGGTCCATTTATTGAGCAGGAAACATAATCGTTGTCTCTCATTTTAGAAGTAATTTCTATTTTAGTTCCAATCATAAAGCAGGATAGAATACCTATGCCAAATTGAGATGTTGGAGTAAAATTGCCTCCCCAAAGAGCTTGTTGTTTGTAGAAATCAGATGATTTATAATAGGAATTACCTATTTTGAGTAAATATCTTTCAATAATATCTTTAGACATTCCAATCCCATTATCTAAGCAAGATAAATAAATGTCATCCTCCTCTTGAATCAGGGAAAATTCAATTAATCCTTTAGATGTTCTATCAGTTATTTTATCTTCTGATAAAGCACAACGGCAGGCATCTAACGAATTTTGATAGAGTTCTCTTAGACAAGCAAATTTATCCTTATACAGTCCAACTCCCATCAACAACTCAATGATTTTATTTTGATTTAAAGAGAAACTCAACCCTAGTTGGGGCAGAAATTTTTCTGTGTCATTTGCTATGTTTCTTGTATCAACTTTGTCTTTTAGGTTTTCTATATACTTTTTATCCCATTGTCTTTGAAAAATAAAATAATTTTGTATTTCATACTCAATCCATTTTATATATTGATGCAATTTAAAATAAGTTTCCGGTGTTTCACAATATGCTCTAAAAGATATCTCACCGTTTTCAATAGTATAATTTACGCCACTATTTTTTACAGCCCATTCTTGAAAACTATATTCGGATTTGAATAATCGAGAAGAACGCAAATCAAAAGGTGCTCTATCGAAACTAAAGTGGATAATATCTCCTAATCTAAGCAAAATGGCAATAAATTGTAAATTGGCACTCTCAGAACCATAATATTGTGCATTAGCATTAAACTGATTAATAAAACTGGCATCTTCTCCATGTGATCTACAAATTAATGCTAAATCTTGCGCTAGCTTTTTTCCCCAAGCAGGCTGTTCGAATGCATTGCCAAATGATGCTTCTAAATTTTTAATATACGCTTCTATTCTGATATGATGGGTTGCTCTGATGTAATCAATTCGGATATATTCATTCAAATCATCAAAGTCTTTTTGATTTTCAATCTTCTTAATTTTATCTGTAAAACCATTTCTAAAACTTTGGTAATCAATAAGTAGTGTAGCTAAGTAATCAATAAGTGTGTTTTCTTGCTTCGGGCTAAATAACCAATCTTTTACATCGCCTTCAAATTTAGAGTAGAGAATCTCTTTTTTTTCTTTTATTAATTCAATTGCTAACGATAGTTTCAATGGTGTCTTTAAATCATGTTTAATAGAATGTCCAAACGAACTAAATTTATCAGAACCTTCCGTAAGATTTAAAGTGTATATTTCCCAATCTGAAGGAGCCATAGCCGCATCATGAAAATAAGAAGCTAAATATAGAAAAAATAGCTCATAAGAAGATAATTCTTTGAGCTTTTTAGTGCCTAATAACTGTTCGATATTAAAAATTACTTTTTCGCTATGTTTTTCATCATGAATATCAAATTCGGGAAGTATATTAGTGATTCGTTTGAGATGTGCTCTGGCTTTTTTTTCTAAATCATCTGCAAGCGTGTAAAGTTTTAATTCAATTTTTACATCATCTGATGTATTTTCACTTCGTCGTTTTAGTTCATTGATAATTGTCATTATATTTCTCTGTTTTACATCTAATTTTTGTTTCTCTATTAAACACGTAACTATTTAATATTTTACATTCTATGCAAATGAGGCTAAATGTTTCATTTTAAAGCTATTAAAATTTTACTCCACTTGTTAGATATAGATATTCATCTTTAGTCTGTATGACTCAATTAAGCTAACACTCTTTTTGACATGGTATAATTGCGCGAAAATATGTTTTCGGAGTCAATTCGTGGAAAATTTGAGTTATTATGAAATTTTAGAAGTCACTAAAAATGCGAATGGTGATGAGATCAAAAAAGCGTATCGCAAAATGGCGAAACTCTATCATCCTGACCGTAATCCGGATGATGAGAGTGCCGAGCATAAGTTCAAACTCTGCAATGAAGCGTACCAAGTCCTCAGTGACGATCAACAACGTGCACGCTATGACCGTTACGGTAAAGAGGGGCTTCAAGGGGGCGGTGGACGACGTCAAAGCGGTGGTTTTGATGATTTAGGCTCTATTTTCGAAGAGATGTTCAACGGATTTGCCGGAGGTGGTCGAAAACAATCACGTGCGGCAACGGATAAATTCCCGCTCGATATGGGTGTGGAGATGCGTGTGAGCTTCAAAGAGGCGGTTTTCGGATGCGAAAAAGAGGTGACATTTACCACAAAAAATTCGTGCAAAACCTGTAAAGGTACGGGTGCCAAAGACGGCAAAGTAACCAGCTGTAGTCAATGCGGTGGCAAAGGGCAAGTCTACGTTCGCCAAGGGTTCATGACCTTCTCCCAAACGTGTCCTGCGTGTCACGGTGAGGGGACGATGGCGAGTGAGAAATGCGGTGATTGTAAAGGTAAAAGCTACACAGAGACCAAAGAGAGCGTCACGATCAAAATCCCAGCAGGGATCGACACCGGAAACCGTCTACGCGTTTCGGGACGCGGTAACACAGGCAAAAGCGGTGTACGTGGCGATATGTATGTGACGTTCGAAGTTGAAGAGGACAGCCACTTTATCCGTAACGGTAATGATATTTATCTCGAAGTTCCGGTGTTTTTCACCCAAGCAGTTCTCGGAGAGGATATCACGATACCATCCCTTAACGGCGAAATTACACTGGAACTCGAAACAGGTACGAAAGATGGCCAACAGTACCGCTTCCGTGGCGAAGGGGTAGCGGATGTTCACGGACGTGGCAAAGGAGATTTGATCGCCCAAATCCACCTCACCTACCCTAACCGTCTCAATACAGCGCAAGAAGAGTTACTCCAAAAACTCCAAGAGAGTTTTGGGATCGAATCCAAACCGCATGAATCACTTTTCGAATCAACCTTTGAAAAAGTGAAAGGTTGGTTTAAATAAACTGGCGGTATTATAAATAATAATAGTCTCCTCCGAAAGGTGTTGATGCGTACCGATAGAAAACAGCTTTTCAACATCTTCACCATTATCAGTGTTGTCTGGACACTCTTTATTGCACTGATAGTCCTCTATCTCACCTATCAAAAATACGAACAGATCCAAGATTTAGCCCTTCTCGAAGCCAAAATTAGTATCAATAAAGACATCGCTTATCGTAAATGGGTCGCCACCCACGGCGGTGTTTATGTCCCTATCTCTAAAGAGACTCAACCTAACCCTTATCTCAAAATCCCAAATCGTGATCTAAACACAACATCCGGAATCCAACTCACTCTGATTAATCCCGCCTATGCATTGCGTCAAATTACCGAACAATACAGCGTACTTTACGGTATCACGAGCCACCTCTCTAGCGACAAATTCATCAATCCTAAAAATGCACCTGACACTTGGGAACAAAGATCACTTCAAACTCTGGCAAGAACAAAAGAAGATGTCTATGAGTTTCGCACAATCGATGATAAAGAGTATCTAAGCTACATGACCCCATTTTTTATAAAATCCGAATGTATGAAATGCCATGGAGATCAAGGGTATAAGATAGGGGATATTCGAGGTGCACTTACCATCTCGCTTACAATGGATCGATACGATGATGTTTTTTTAAAAGGATTAATTACAACCATCAGTATATTCCTGTTGGTATGGGTTCTAGGGCTATTAAGTTTTCGATGGGGATACCGCTCATCCGTTCACAGAATCCAAGAAAAAATCGATTTATACGAACAAAATCTCTTCTCTCTCGTCTCGCTCATCGAACAGCGTGATAACTACACCGCCGGACATGGTCAGCGTGTCGGTGAATATTCACGACTAATCGCGAAAAAAATGGGGCTTCAACACCAGATACAAGAAGAACTCTACCGTGCGGGGGCTTTGCATGATATCGGAAAGGTGGCTATTCCTGATTCTATTTTGCTAAAACCAGGTCCTTTAGAACCTGTAGAACGGGCTTTAATCGAAGAGCATGTAAATGCAGGTTATGCCCTTTTAAAACGGGTAGATATCTTTGCCTCCATCGCCGAAATCATCCGATATCACCATGAACGTCTCGATGGGAGCGGATACCCTAATAAAATTTCCGGTGATGCGATACCGCTTCTCTCTCAAATCATGGCAGTCGCTGATTGTGTCGATGCCATGACGACTAACCGTATCTATAAAGGGCGTAAATCCCTCTCAGAAGCATTAGAAGAGTTAAAATCTCTCAGAGGGATCAAATTCCGTGCTGACGTGATCGACGCGGCTTTAGTAGCACTATCCAACATCTCGTTAGAAATTCCTCACTCCCAACGCCCTACAACCCCTATGGAGATGGAGCGATTCTCTTATTTTTATAAAGATTCGTTAACCGGGGTCTATACCTCTGCCTATCTCAATTTTCTCTTTTTCGAGCCTGATTTTGACCAATATCAGCAATTATGGCTAGTCAATTTAGGTAATATCGGACAGTTTAATAAATCGTACGGCTGGGATAAAGGGGATGATCTTCTCAAACATTACGCGCAAACACTTCAAGACTATTTTCCTCACCTCCCAATTATTCGGTTTCAAGGGGATGATTTTATCATCTTCCGTAAAGATGATAAAGTACCGCAAATTGGGGATCTCTACGCCCACTGGCTCAAAGAGGTAGGAATTAATATAACGGTATCTATCATTAAATTAGACGATGAAATGCTTACTGATTTGGATGCCTTGCAAGCGCGTTTAGCAAAACGCTAAGAATAAAAAGCTCTTTAAATGACCCATTCTACTTCATGACTTACAGCTGGTGTTGGGATCATCTGAACAAAAGCACGTACTTCTTTAATCAACTGAAGCTGTTTTACATTGAGCCATTCTCGCAATAAACTTCCATTATGCAGGTCATACCCGATACTAAATGCTGCTTTCATCTGTATCCCCTCTTCCATTGCTATCGTATAAAGCCAAACAGCATGAACCGTTATTTTGATATTTGAGAGGAATAATTCTGAACTGATAGTTTTCCCTTTTGCCGATGATAGTGCAACTAAAAGTGCTCCGTTATCACTTAGAATCGATACCCCTTTCTCAGAAATATCATGCAAAATAGCGGTATATTTTTTACCATTGATCGTTAGGATCATTTGATCTTCTGAGGATGCACCGTAGCGTATAACATGACGGAGATGAAATCCGTCTTTAATGATTTCCAGATGATTTAACCAAATCATTGATCGAGATAAATCATATCTACTGAGTGTTCCAAGGACCATCTTGTCTCGCCGATTTCCGATTAGCCACTGGACCCCGATCCCTGCGGCAGATAACTGTTTTTTTTCGACTCGGATAGCGATCTCTCCACCTGAGGCATCTGTAATCATACACTCAGCCTTAATCGGAATCCCTTTGTATAAGACGGTTGAAGGGTAATGATTATTTTCCCAATCACCAAGAGCTTGATGTAACAGTTGATGATAACCATCGCTCAGTTGTATATTCATTACCTTATTATCGTGACGCAATTCCCTCAAAGAACGTGTTTTATCAATGGTACTTATCGATTCATCGCTTACACGGATGATCACAAATATCTCAATATTATCATACGATTGGCGATCAATTTGAAAGTGTTTATCACGGTATAAAAAAAGATTATTGTGCAAGAAAAAATCGCATAGAGATTCATCTGAAAAGTTTTCTAATCCAACCATCTCACCGATGATGTGAATCACTTCGATACTCCCTAAATTTTGAAGGAGTAACACATTTCTAAGATGATCATTAACAAAAAAAAGTTTTCGATCTTTAAAAAACATCACCCCAACCGGGAGATGCTTATACGCGTCAAAAAGTTCTTTTAACGCTTCGGTCATTACATTTTACTTTGTACTGCGTTTCGGATACGCCATCGCAATAACAAGGGCGATCACCGCATAAGTCCACGGTACGAAATCAGGTACCGGAACCGGATCTCCTTTTGCGTACGAATGAAGACCAGCAAGGTAGTAGTTTACCCCGAAATAAGTCATCAGTACCGACGTAAATGCCAAGAGTGACACAACACTAAAGATATAGTCGCTGTACGCTCCTTTGATCATACGCAAGTGAATAACCACCGCATAAACCAAAATCGTTACCAATGCCCATGTCTCTTTCGGGTCCCATCCCCAATAACGTCCCCAACTCTCATTTGCCCAAACTCCACCGAGGAAGTTTCCGACGGTGAGAAGTATCAAACCGATGATAAGACTCATCTCATTGATCGCGTTAAGCTCTTTAATCGCTAGATTTAAACGATCAGAGTTCGCTGAATTTTTGAGGATAAAGAGGATGAGGGTAATCATCCCTAATAACGCTCCAAGACCTAGAAAACCGTAACTCGCCGTAATCATCGCCACATGGATAGTAAGCCAGTACGATTGAAGTACAGGGACGAGATTGGTCACCTGTGGGTCCATCCAGTTGAGATGGGCAACAAAGAGAATCAATCCTGTCATAATCGCCGTAGCCGCCATCGTCATTACTGAACGGCTAGAGAAGATAAATCCGGCCAATACACTCGCCCATCCGATATAGATCATCGACTCATAGCCGTTTGACCACGGTGCATGTCCTGAAATATACCAACGCATTGCAAGCCCTGCCGTATGTGCGACAAAGAAAAGAACAAGGAGAGCGAAAGAGACTTTACTCAACCACTCCGCACGAATAGCGGGCTTAATAATTTTGATAAAAGATAAGATCAACAACGTGAATCCGACCACAAAATAAAGAGGCCATAATTGTTCGAAAATATTCACTTTATTATAAAGGATCTCTACGGTAGCCTTCGTATCGCTTGGGTACACACTCGCACCCACGAAACGTTGGTATTTATCGATGCGTGCTAATGCCTCATCCGCTTTTGTCCAGTCGCCGCTTTTCATTGCTTCGTCTATTGAGCCGAAATAACCGATAGCCAAAAGACGGACAATTTCAGACTCTTTAGGGCTCAGGTTTTGCAACGCTTCAATGGTTGCATCCCATTTATGGTTTTTATCGTTTGGCTTAGGCCACATACGTACCAATGAGCCGGTATAGACCATGTAAGCGACGTTTACCCGTTCATCAACACTGAGTAATGCTTTGTCAAATTTATCCCGTTTACCCGGTGCTTTGCGATTCGCTTCATCGACTAATTGCGCCAGTTTGTACCCTGCAATTTCATCCGGTGCTTCAAAAAACTGTGAAAATGCGGCTGTTTTTGCAGTTTCTGGAAGACCGATCAGTTTGTTAACCGCTTTGTCACCCGTACGGATGATTGCAATCTCACGCCATGCATCGGGACGGAGCATCATCCCCAATACAACTTGATTCGATGTCAAACCTAAAAAAGTGTCATTACGGTTAAGTTTTGCCAAAATCTCGTGCGACAACGTATCCATCGGTTTCATTCGTCCACTGGAATCTTGGACGATGAGATGACCGAATTTATCGGCATGGGCTTTATCAAACCCTTTTGCTACTTTGATAACAGGGTTTTCCTCATCCGCAGCGATTGCATTTGTTGCATTAAACATCACCAAGAGTACTGCCGCTAACGCCACAACTGCACTTTTGGTTTGAATCGATTTGAGTTTCTCACCCAAAGCGGCAAAACGACCATTTTTCACGATAAGCACTCCAAACATCCCAATAGCAAGTAATAAATACCCTATATAAGTGATAAGCGTCCCCGGATCACGATTCACCGAGAGAACTGTTCCCAACTCATCCTGATCGAATGAAGATTGGAAAAAGCGATATCCTTGGTAATCGAGGATATGGTTCATGTAAATACGAAAATCAAATTTCTCTTGATTAGCCGGATCGAGAAGTGTCACTTCACTCGCATACGATGCCGGAGACATTGATCCTGGATAGCGTTCTAACTCAAAATCACGCAACGCGATTGAAAAAGGAAGTTGACGTTCAATTGAACCGTATGCAACCTCGATAACGGTGTCATTCAAGACGATTTTTTTGGCTTCACCGACCTCACCCACTGAGCCCAATACCACCTCTGTCGCTGTTTTATCACCGCTTGCAAAACTAAGAGTAAGGGCATCGTGTAAACCTTGTTGCATCATAGGCCCTTTTTTCTCTTTGGTAGAAGCAGTGACCAGTTTCATCGACGCTTTCGGGATAAAATCACGAAGAACGAACCCGCTTTGTGGAGTTTGGAACAGAGTACGTTTGGTCATCTCATGTTTTCCAGAGGCGAGCGAAGATGTTTTTTGGGTATCCATGCTCAGCGTTGCGAGCGTTGCAGGGGCATTCAAATAAGGTTTATCCCCCTCAACACTTAAAGCAATAATCGGTTTATCAAACGTTTTGTTCGAATCAAAATCAATCACAATATCGTTTGCTTCGATAAATTCACCCTGCTTGAGAGAAACTTGCTGTGCCCCCTGCGCTCCGGTAACCATCAAACTAAAAAGAGGTTCACCTTTTGGATCAGCAACCGCTTCATAGCTAGCATCCCCCATAAAGCTATCCAGTTTCACCTGTATTTGCTTACCCTCAATCTCCAACATCCGCTCGAAACTATTTGAAGTACGTTTAGAGAGGAAAAGTACCTCTTTAAAGTCATACGTTTTATCTCCTTGTGTCACTTTAAACGTAACATAAGGCTCAGCACTAACAATCACATCACTGCTTTCGCCTTCACGGATGTGCATCATCCCCTCGTAACCCATATAACGGGTTACCGTTGCTCCTACGAGGATAATTAAAAAAGCAACGTGAAAAATAAATACAAGCCATTTACCTTTACGAGCCATTTTAAAATTGATGATGTTGAGAGTCAAATTAATAGCGAGTAACGCGAGAAGGATTTCAAACCATCTCGCATTGTATACGTCTGCTTTAGCAGTCATTGAGCCGTAATCGTTTTCGATAAACGTCGCATAGCCGATAGAAACGGCAAAAACGAGCATAAGAGCTGCCATGGTTTTCATGGAGCCTAGAAGGGTGAGAACTTTATTCATGGATTACCTATGTGAAAAATATTCGATATTGTAGTGGGTGTTGGATAAATGTTTGTTAATTTAAAATTAACAATCAAACCCCTTCAAGAATCATGGCCTCAGCCACCCGTTTAAAGGCTGCGATATTGGCACCATCTACAAAGTTTCGCTCCACACCATATTCCTTTGCCGTTAATGCTATCCGCTTGTAAATCTGACGCATCAATTCGTCTAGTTTACGGTCAACCTTCTCAAAATCCCATTTCTCCATAGATGCATTTTGAGACATTTCAAATTCACTTACGGCAACCCCACCCGCATTCGATGCTTTCCCTGGAGAAAACAGTACTCCCTCTCGAATGAAAAGTTCTATAGCTTCTGGTTCAGTCGGCATATTTGCCCCTTCGACTACCGCCACACATCCATTTTCTAACAATTTTTTAGCATCTAATAATGTTAACTCATTTTGAGTTGCACACGGAAATGCAGCGAAACAAGGAATCTGCCAGATGGCATGGGTTTTTTCTAGGTATTCAGATTTTGGTATATAGACCGATCCGGGGACGCGTATTGCATACTCACGAAGCGATAAACGATAAGTATTTTCTTTGAGTTCACGCAGTACATGTAAATCAATTCCACGCGGATCGTAAATGGATCCTTCGCTGTCACTACAAGTAACCGCTAAAGCCCCGAGTTGCTGAAGTTTTTCGATTGTGTGAATGGCAACATTCCCCGCACCGCTCACCGTACACACTTTCCCCTCCAACGACTCTTGCAACTCCTCTTTGAGCATTTCTTTGGCAAAATAGACTACCCCATACCCCGTTGCCTGAGGGCGCATCAATGAACCACCAAAAGCATAAGGCTTGCCGCTGAGAACCCCATCATAGGTATGTGTCATCCGCTTGTACTCTCCGAACAAATACCCTATCTCACGGCTACCGACACCAATGTCACCGGCTGGGACATCAACACGTGCCCCGATAAATGGATAAAGCTCACGCATAAATGCACGACAAAATCGCATGATCTCAAAATCACTTTTCCCCTTAGGATCGAAATCCGATCCCCCTTTAGCTCCACCAATAGGAAGACCCGTAAGAGAGTTTTTAAAGATCTGCTCAAATGCTAAAAACTTCAACATTCCGGTCGTAACGCTGGGGTGAAAACGTAATCCCCCCTTGTAGGGTCCCAGTGAATTATTAAACTGGATACGATAACCATTGTTGATATGCACCTGATTATTATCATCGAGCCATTGGACTTTGAACTGTAAAACACGATCCGGAGTAACGAGACGCTCCAGTATCGCAAACTGCTCATAACGTGGATCACTCTTAATAATCGGTTCCAATGAAGTCAGAACTTCACTCACTGCCTGTAAAAAAGTATTATCGACCGCACAGGTTGATTTTTCGAGATTGGCTAAGATTTTTTCGACCATATATATCTCCTTATTTCGAATACAAATTGGTTCATTATATTGATGTAAACATCATTATATTCAAATTAGAAAATATCTTCATGCCTCTAAAAAATACTACTAGTTGAATTTAGACTTATAGAGAATCAATTAACATTTCCACGTAAAGCGTGAAAATGAGAAAAGCTATACTTGTTTTTGAAAATTACGATCGAAAAGACACTAAGTCACCTAAAAGATTACTCGAGATGGATGCCAGTGTTTTTGCTTGATCTAACAGTCTTTCAGTACCAGAGTTATTGCGTTTGGCACATTCTTCAATATTTGCAAGATTTTCAATTGTCATATTTGTTTTTTCTGCCCCAATTTTTGCAGATTCAGCCGTATCTTGTGCCATTCGTACCGAATTTTCCATAACGTCTATAACATTGCGCATTGTCTCTTCAACTTGAAGTGACTTTTTACCGAGGGCTTCCATATAATCTGCGTTTCTAGACATCATTTCAGTACTTTCTGTCACCGATTGAACGATAATTGCTACCGTAGCACCACTGTCAGAGAGACTTTTTTGTGTTCGTTCCGCCAGTTTTCTAACTTCATCAGCAACAACAGCAAACCCTCGGCCATGTTCTCCGGCCCGTGCCGCTTCAATGGCTGCATTAAGCGCAAGCAGATTCGTTTGATCTGCGATATCTGAAATAACCGTTAGGACTGATTTTATTTGCTCCGCTTCAGATGAAAGTTGTTTCAGCCGTGAAGAGAGTTCATGCTGATCTTGCACGGCGGTTTGCAAAGATTGAGACACATTCAATACATCATTCGCAGCACCTTTAGCTTTCTCATTCGCTTGATTGATACTCTCACCGGTTTCTTTGGATTGTTGTCTACTTGATTCAAGGAGAAGAGAGACTTCCTGAGACGAAGCATTTGTACGGGTAATAATCGATGTAATTTCATACGTATTGGCACTGATCAATGCCGAAGTATCAGTTAGATCCGAAGCGATCTGTGCATTTTCACTTGCCAATTTTTTGGATGAAATAATCGCACTTCCCATTTCAGAAATTAACCTATTGACATGTCCGATCACATGACCTATCTCATCATTATTAATAATCGGAATAGGTCTGTTAAGTTCCTTTGTCTTCACGATAACCTCGCACCCTTCTTCAGCAATCTTAACCGATGCGACTATCGATTTAGTGATCATAAAAATACCGCCGCTTAATATTCCGATAATAAGTAAAGCAGCCACCCATATAAGAGTTTTAATATTGACTGCTTCTACTTTTATAGCTGCATTCATCTCTACATACTCTTTTTGATACACTTCAACCAAAATATCCAGTTTGTCCGTCGGGGCACGATCAATTCCATCTACGGCTTTATCACCAACTTTGTATTTTTCAGAAGAAGCACCGTTAAATGCCACCAGTCCTTGACGATATTCCTGCCCCAATATTTTGTGAGAAGCGCTAAAATCATCAATCATCGCAACTATTTTTGGATTGTCAGTAATTGATTTAAGTTCTTCGATCTCTTGTTGAATTTTCTCTTCTTGTTTCGTAAAGTTTTTTAAATATTTTTCATATTTTTCCGGTTTTTCACCACGAAGTAAAATATTTTTCCACTCTTGAACCTGCTTTTTAAAAGCTACTTGAATGGAACGAGCTTTGTCGATTTGTTTTAATGTGACTTGTGAACTCTCAATTGTTTTTTCCAAAACTGAACCGTACCCAACCATTGCAATGGCAACTACCAAAAGCATACCGATCAAGGCGCCTAGATTGATAATAATCAATTTCTGTTTAATCTGCATACAAAACACCTGCCTTACTACACAATTTATTCTCAACATAATAACACAATTATAAGAAATTAATATCTATATATACATTAAAATAAACATTCTAAATTATTTTAACTACTCTAAAAAATCTAAGATGAAATGTAAATATCGTTCGAACCCTTGGTACCCATGATCACCTCCCTCTTCTATTATCATGGCAGCAGCACTTAATTTTTTAACAGCTTCCGTATAATCGAGCACCTCATCGGCTGTTTGAACCAATAAAAGTGCGTTCTCACCACGGTACTCAGGAATGTCGTATTTTTTAAGCATTTCTAAATGGGCACGATTCCACTCAAAAGTGCTTTGATCATAAACATGAGGAGGAAAACCGAGGCCACGTTCAAGCGTTAAGTAAGGAGTAATTGCCGGATTAATCAGAACACATCGCAGATGGTATTTATGAGCAAAATACATCGCATAATATCCACCTAACGAAGATCCGATAAGATAAACTTGTTCTGTTTTTAAAAATGCTTCAATCAGATCTTCTAGTGTCTGTATCGCAAGATCAGGGATTGAAGACAAAGAAGGAGCGATAAAACCTATGTTCTCTTCCTCACAAAAGTGTCGCAACGCAACCGCCTTTACCCCTCTTCCATGACTTCTAAAGCCGTGTAGGTAGATTATCATCACTCAACCTTAGTGAATATTTTTGTATCAACTTCAGTTTTTGAAGCTTTTTATATTCAATTTGTATTTTTGAAGCTTTTTATTTTCAATAATCCGTCATTAACCTACTTGAGTTTATTGAATTATTCCGCGATAGTGAGGGCGTTTGGTAACGGCATCTTCCAGTGCTCTCGTTATACTTCCCGCTTCTCTTATAATTTCTTCGATGTATTCGAGATAGATTTTACTGATCGATTCTTTAGACATAAATCGCCCGATCAATGATAAATTTTTGAGCTGTTTTCCCCATCCCTGTACGATCCGCTAAATCGACTTTTGCGCCGAGTGCATTGCTAAGTTCATTTTGTATTTGACGGATACGTTCAAAGGCTTGAAAACCGTATTTTGAGGCAAATTGCGGTGTCGCTTCGACGAGTATATCGATGTCACTTTTAGCATC
>NZ_JAQTYM010000087.1 GCF_028688295.1 Sulfuricurvum sp. | reverse complement strand
CGAAGCGCTTTGACGTTTCTTCCGATACGTCGATACAGCTCATCAACATCCTCTTGGGTAAGATCTTCCAGTGTTCTCAATGCGGCTCCAAATAATTAGTAATTACTATTTAGAGTGTACTTATGTTATACTCCTTCACACAAATAGTAATAGCTATGTAAGCAGAAAAAGAAAGGAAAAAACTGCACTATGAATTCAAGAAATATACTTATAGCCTTAGCGCTAAGCAGCGCGTTATACGCCGATCAGCAACCCATTTCCAATGCCTTTATCGCGGGGATGAAAGAGATGAAGATCGAAGTAAAAACAACCGATGCGGCTAATACCATTGAAGTAGTCACACCGATCGAAGCATTCGGACGCACCTACATTACACGAAGCGAAGATGCTAAAGATATGCTTGAGCGTCAGTGCTTCGCATACGGGGGAGATGTCTATTTCAAAATTAAAGACAGTTTTGGAGATACTCTGGAAGCACACAGTCTTGATCATGCTAAAGTCAAAGCACTATCCGCAGAACAGCGAAACGAATATACCCAACTCAAACCCGACAATAAAGACTTCTTTATCAAATCACGTAGTGACTTTAGGGAGTTCTTTACCGATAAACGTCTCCAACGAGGTTTTATGTTCGATGCTGATGCTCTGCGACCTCAGAACTTCTACTATCACACGACATGTAAATCGATCGATACCGGTAAAACGATCTATACGGCTAAGACCAAACCCCATCCTGATACCTTAGTTGTCACGTTTAGCGAAGCGGTAGCGACAGAGAACTTTACGAAGCCGAAGATCTCTAAAACAATCGAGTCCTTATTTGCCGAATACGTAACGGAGCAAAAAGGGAACAAATACCTAATCAAGTATTCTCCGTTTACCAACCAAATTGAAATTGCAAGAGCATTCTGTGAAGAGGCATCGGGCAAACTCATTGTCGATGGCGGTGAAACGAATATCTATAGCAAACCGGTAATGATGAAAAGAGAGATGGGATGTATCGATATTGAACATCCGTTTGTATTTCGCATGATTGAAACGTTTAAATATATGCTTCTCACCGATATCGCTCCAGCGTATGCAAAAAACAACATTGTCATTGATCAAAGTGACGTATCGGATATCCAGATGCAAGGGCTTGCTCTCTCAACTTCAATGCTCCCATTAGGAGCTCAAAGTGAAAACAATATCGGCAACCGTAAACTGGTCTCTACACTCTACAGCGATAATGGCATGAGCAAGCTAGTTAATATCCAAGAGGTAGGTGGAAACAAGACCTACAAAAACTATAAAGTGCAAAATAATGAAGCCCGAGATATTACCGATGAACGGTTTGTCTATTCCAACCTAAAACTCCCTCAATCGATCCAAAACGCTAAAGGCTCATTAGTTCAGCAATGCAGCCAATACGGTGCGGGGAAAGTATCGATCGATGGTTATACCGCAACGTGTAGCAGACAAGCGTATGGAAATCAGTGCAGTGTGAATCTGATCTATATACGTAATGATCAGTTTGCCGGGCGTGAAGCGATGAATTGTAAGTAGTATCGGATAAATATAATGCGAGGAACGGTTAAATTTTATAACGCTGAAAAAGGATTCGGATTCATATTTTCGGAAGGGTTAAAAGAGGATATCTTCTTTCGAATCGGTGAGTGGAAACACCCATCGGTCCCCTCGGGGAATGATGATGTCGAGTTCGAACTGGGCGAAGATCAAAAAGGGTTTCGTGCTAGAAATATTCAGCTCATTTTTTCTGCAAAGGATAAACAAAACAAAGTACACGAATCCAAACATAAAGATGATCGGATCACTTGTCCATCGTGCGGTAGAAAAGTGGTGCCGCGTATGGTTACCTATCGAGGAGAACCGGATAAAACGCTCTGCCCATACTGCGGTACCGTTATCAAAACATTCGACAACAATGATTGCTTTCTAGTACATATCTATGGAGACCGTCATCATAAGCATCTAAATTTTTTACGTGCGTTTAGAGATACACAGTTGATGAACAATGGGATAGGTAAAATGACAGTGAAATTTTACTATTGGGTCTCGCCGTTTTTGATCAAAATGATTTCTCTAAATCGTAAGATTCAACACACGTGTTGAATCGAAATTGACACTATGAAATTGGTGCAAGATGAAAAAAATTGCCTATCGAAAGAGCAAACTTATTGTATATATCCATTTCTTTTTAATTCTTCGGTAGACATGCTTTGAAGAGATTTACGCAACCAGTGATGCGTGATCTCTCTCTTGTCTAAAGTCATACCGGAATCGGTTGCTTTTTGGACCCAACGCTTTTTGATTTTATTACTGGTAAGACGAGAGGTTATTCGCGATCTTCGGAAGGGGATTGTTTCAACTGTATCGTTACGGATTTTTTGATCGTGAGTGTACATGTAGGAGATGATGTTTCCGAAGTGATAACTATCTGATGCGGCAGAAATATCGAAGACGAGATAAGCATAAATGTGGAAGATGATTCCACCAAATGGAGTGCCTATTTTTTCGTGGTAATCTTCGATTAGTTTGATTGATTTTTGAATCGAAGCGTTTTGCTCAAGCGTATAGTCTTTAATTCTTTGTAGCTTAAAATACAGTGCGCGTTGATCGTCTGTGGCTTTGCCTTGATCGATTTGGTTTTTGATAGTAACAAGATCGAGAGTTGACATTTGGTATTTGTATTTGACCATGTCATCAAACGCATCTCCCGGTATGATATGATTTGGTTCGTAATTGAATATTAAGTTCTTGAAGAACTCTATATAGCGATTACACAGATATGTCCGCATGTACTGTTTCAGCTCGTCAGTTGTGTATTTCTTAGACATATGACTTTTCTCCATTTCAAAAAAGCCATCATAAATGGCAAATAATTAAATATAGCTTAACTATACATGGAAAAAATACGGTGTAACATACTTGAGATTAAACATAGTATTTGAGTATTAAAATAATCAAATAAATAATCAAAAATAAATTGTTATTAAATATATATATATTTAATAAATCTAAATAAATTTTATATACTATTAAATATATCTTCAGTATCATATATTTATATTAAATTGAAATTGAGATATATAAATGATAAACAAAGTAGAAATAAAAAAAATCATTCAAAATGTGTCAAAAAATCCAGAGCAGTATAAAAAGCGCTTGTCTAAACTTGATAAGTTACTAAGAGAAGAAAAAAAAGAATTAGTGCATCTTATCACCGTCTTAAATGTATCTCCGAAACGTATTTATGACATGATGATTGAGTCGGAAGCAATCAGTGGGATAGCATATATAACTTTTTACAAATGGATAAAAAACAACTCTGCAGAAGTTCTAGAACAAGCAGAAAATAATGATGTTAACGAAGCGGCAATTGAACAGCAGATAGTTATAGATAGTCGCGAAAAGTTTTATGGATTTGATATGAATAATGATCCGGATGTTGTCACTAATCCTGTGCCTCAATTGCATGAAATTTCCAAAGAATATATCTTTAACATTTTTAAGAATGACACCTCTTTGAATAATGAAAAAATTGTCTATATTCTTTTGTATGAAGTATCCGCAAGTGGTAATAACAAATTTAAAGACATATGGCATTTCATGTTGATGCAAAACGGTGAAAATATTCAACAATACTATGATCGACTTCAGGATGTTACCAATTCTCATGGAAAATATTCTTTTGGTATAACAAACGCTACGGCGTCTATATCAGATATTGCATTTACGTGTGGCTGTGATATGTATAAAATCATTCGTCGGACTATCTAATTGTGCAATTCACTTTAGCCATCCCAGTTTGACCAACTCGTTGATTCTCTCTTCATGATAACGCCGTAATACATCGGCTAATTCATACTCTTTATTTGGTACCCAAGTCGGGGCTTGTCCCGGTTTTGCTTTTTGTTTCATTGTGAAAAAAGATAACGGTCCAAGTGCTTCAATTGCATTGATATACTCCGGCAATCGGTCGCGAAAGATTTCACAAATTCTCTGAGCTTCTGAACGAAAACTTTTTTTGTTTACGTCTAAAATATCTACGAGTTTTTCAAAATGTCTTGGTGTAATATTACTGCGTTGTCCATCGATAGTTAAGTGTGAATCGTAGTGCTTGGTATTGGAATAAATACGTGTCGTTGCAATGTCATAAAGGGGTGCAAAAAGTTTAATTGATTCGCTAATAATAAGCGATAAATTTTTCGTGTGCATATCTTCATGTGAGATGATCATAGAGTAAAAATAGTGCTTTAAAAGTTCTAGGCGTTCTGCTTCGCTGATGAGTTCTTTTTTGATGCGAGTAAACATTTTTTCGCTCGTGGTGCTGTATTTATTTTCAGCACGTAAACCCAAATAGGTTGAGAAGTTTGCTTTCGCAAAACGGTACGTTCCTAACCGATCAAATCGCTTGATGAGATAATGAAATTCTTCATCGTTTTCTCGTTTGATCAGATACGATTGAGGAACGCGAAATCCCAATTCATTTTTGGCAAAACTCATAAAGAGATGTTCATTTAACGCTAAGTGCGGAAGGTAATATTGCGATGAAGGATCGGCTTTATAACGGCTGTAGGGTTTGAGAATAAAATCACGTATACCTTCTGATTTATCCTGATGTATCCGATGGTGTTCTTTATCAAGATCAACAAGCCGTTTGTATTGAAAACCGCTGATACCAGGAAGCTCGTCATAGGTAAAATGTGAGAGGTCTTCACCCTCAGGAAACAACTCTTCTTCGTTGATGTCGAGGGTATAGTTTTCAAGCACAGCAGGGAAGGGGAGAGCAGGGCCTAGAATGGTCTCCAGATTGCTTAAAAAAGAGGGGCGATTCTTTTGAGATTCAACCTGAGATTCACCGGTGAGCGTAAAATAAATATCGCCGATATTATGCGTTAATCGAACCAACATATCAAGCTCATCGGATGAGTTTAATGATTGTTCTAGCATCTCACGATTAACCCCTTCGGGGAGATTCTCATCAAACGCTGCATGAAGTTCTGAAGAAGGGTAGGGGACGATGTCTAAAGGTAACCCCGGGATTTCTACTTTGCTCTGGGTTAGGTATCGATCAGCATAGCAGAATACAAACTCCTGAGCGTTTTGAAAAAGGTAACCGGCGATTTGATCGGCTTTATGAACAAATATCATCCGATAATCTTTTGCATAGGCTTCACGGACATCTTTTTGCCAATAGACAGTTGATGCAGATTGTCCGACAGTACGAACTCGGTTGCTAGCTATAAGTTCATTGAGAACACGCAAAAGTTTTTTATCCTTAATCCCAAAAACACCACTTTTACGTTCGAGCTCTTTTAAGGATTCAGCTTCTTTTAGCGTTAAAATGATTTCTAAAACCTCAGTAATATCGGCTCTCACGTTAACTCCATCCATTTAAGGTTTTTAAGACATTATATTAAATTAATTTAAGTTTACAGCGATTAGTATAAATATAAACTTAATCAGTGTCTTGAAAAGCTTAAGCATTGTAATTTCACTGATTAATACTATCTGCCAGAAAACTATAGAGTGTTAATTTAAATGTAGATATATATAAATACATTTCAAAATTACGCTATACTTTCTTTAAAAAAGGAGAGTTCATGTCATCGGCTTCCGTCGTTCGATCACTGGTTGATAAATATCCAACAGGACAAATATTTACCTATAATGATTTAACATGTGATAAAGCAGCTGCTGCCATTGAGCTCTCTCGCCTCTATAAAAAAGGTGCTATTCAAAAACTGACACGTGGACGATTTTATAAAGCTGCTGAAGGTATGTTTGGTCCGATTCGTCCAACTGAAGAAGCGATACTTCAAGCCTATAAAAAATCTGCGCAAGGGTATGAGACAGGTTTAATGGCATACAACCGGTTGGGATTGACAACTCAAATACCTTCTGTCATTGAAATTGCGACAACGATGGAACCAAGAACAATCATGATCGGTAATACAAAAATCAAATTGGTTCGGCAAAGACGATCTCCTAAAAAATCAAATGTTCAATTGCTCCAAATCCTCGATGCGCTTCGTCAAATTAAAAAGATACCCGATGCAACACCCTCAGATGTGTTAATCAATATTAAGGGTATTATTACACTATTAAGTGATGTAGAAAAAAAAGAGCTCTCAAAACTCGTACTCGATTTCACACCCAGAACCAGAGCATTGGTCGGTGCTATTTTAGAAGAGCTTGATTGTAAACAATATACCGATGCAATCAAGCAAAGTCTAAACACTACGACTACATTTAGACTTAGAATAAATGAGAGTGTTTTAAAATATGGACGAAGTTGGAAAATACTATGACGCTTCATGAAAATCCGGCGCTTTTTTCAGAGTTGATAACCCTATCCGCCGATATGCTTGGCATGCGTGAGATCTATATTGAAAAAGATTATTGGCTTTGTATGATTTTGCGTAATTTAGCTGATTCAGATCCAGAAATATTCAATCGAGTTGTATTTAAAGGCGGAACAGCTTTATCAAAGGCGCATAAGCTGATTCATCGGTTTTCTGAAGACATTGATTTGGCATACATAGCTGAGGGGTTAAGTGGTAATCAAATAAAAAATAAACTCAAAGCTGCAGAACAAGCAATATTACCGGATATATTAACTACGATTGAAAACCACCCACAAGAAAGCAAGGGGTCAAGTCTACGAAAAACCGTACACCGTTATCCGAGAATCGCATTAGGGAAATTTGGAGATGCGATAGATGTTTTAATTGTTGAACTTAATGCATTTGCAAACCCCACCCCATTTAGCCGCAAAAATATCTCAACCTATATCACAGAGTTTTTAGTTTCCAAAGGCTCTCATAATCTCATACAACAATATGGCCTTGAATCATTTGAGTTGAATGTTCTTGATACACAAAGAACACTATGTGAAAAAATCAGTGCAGTCGCACGGGCATCCTATGAAGGGCACGATTATCTGCAAGCAAAGATCCGCCATTTTTATGATATTTATTGGCTGTTGAAAGATCGTAAAACAAATCAGTTTCTTCAATCAGACGCATTTAAAGTAATGATGAATATCGTGACAGAAGAAGATAGCAATATTGCTCAGTGGGCAAGCAAACCAATATCTGAGTCGCCGATTTATTTGGATCATATCGGAACGATGTCCCAGTTGAAACGATATTATGAAACAACGTTTTCAAGTTTAGTTTATGGTGAATTACCATTGTTTGAAGATGTGATTGAAGCGTATAAAACAGTAAAAGACAGACTTGAATAAAAAGAATATTTTTGTATTTTAGTTTCCTCATATTTAATTACTCGTCAATTGATAGACTCAATTTTAAAAACTTTCTCTAATCGTGACGAAAAACATCAAATTTTAGTTTCCGTATAAATTCTATTTTCGATATAGTTTTTCGTATAGAATATTGCAACTTATTTGGCTTTAAAAGCAGGGTAGGGCAGAGCGTACGAAAAACACTTGTTTTTTGTACATCATTGTCGCTTGTCATATCTAGAATATTTTTTCTCTTAGACCCCCCCTCTTAACACAAATGTAACACATTATCAGTATTATTTTTAATTATATGCACATATTTTT
>NZ_JAQTYM010000086.1 GCF_028688295.1 Sulfuricurvum sp. | reverse complement strand
ACCCCATCAAGGGTGTCACGGATGTATCCAGTTGTATCTTGCAAGGGGGTGAGGGTCATCGTCGGCTCTAGCGCGGTGAGGGCAGGAAGTCCGGCACGCACGGCATCGGCAATGGCGATATCATTGGCTCCCGTCATTTTTTTGACCATCAGCAATACACCTGATTTCCCATCCAGTGAAGCGAAACTGCGCTCTTCGGCTAACGTATCACTCACGGTTGCCACATCCCCTAAACTTAGTCCCTCACGTATTCGAAGCCCAGATAAAGCTTCTACCGTTTTGCTGTCGTTATCGATGAGGATTTGGAACTCGTGCGCAGAATCAACTGTCTTTCCTCCATCCATTCTGATATTTTGAGCACGAATGATATTGGTTAGATCGCTCATGGTGAGTGAATATTTGGCAAGGAGTGCAGGATTTGGAGTGATGAGGATCTGTTTTTTACGTAAACCGGCAACCGTTACACCGCCGACTCCTTCGATTCTTTGCAAGCGGGGTTTGAGAATCTCATCAGCATGTTTCATCACCCTTTGGGTATCACTGCCCGCTAAAAAGAGGGTGATAACTGGGGAAGAGGTTATTGAGTATTTATCGACGGAGGGTTTATCGACTTCGTTAGGGAGTTGAATACTGGAGACTTTATCGCGGACGTCATTGACCGCTTCATCGAGGTCTTTGGAGAGTTTAAACTGGGCGACGACAACACTGATCCCTTTGGAACTGTCTGAACTGAGGGTATCGAGTCCCGAAATCCCGCTCACCGCCTCTTCGATCTTGTCGCTCACTTTGCTCTCGACGATATCGGCATTCGCTCCCTTATAGGTGGTGGTGACGATAACGATAGGGAAATCGACGTTTGGATAGAGTGCGGAGGGCATACTAGAGCGTTCGACCAGCCCGAAAAAGATCAACGCGAGGGCGAACATAAGGGTGGTAATAGGGCGGGTAATGGCAATTTTATGCATAATAAGTCCTATTTAGCCATGATCATGCCATCGCCGAACGTGCCGGGACGCAATCTCGAACCGTCAGCTTCGGCGGTCATTTGACGGTTTTTGGTATTGATAGCAGGGTAGATTTTAATGATTTTGGTACATTTACCTGTTGATTTACCATCGATAGAGGTGCAAAAACGATCCCCAACTTTGACCTGTGAGCCGAATTTAGAATCGTACTGGATGAGAAGTTTGGTTTGATCGCTGATGAGTTTAAACAGAGGTGTTCCCCCCATAGATGATACCATGTCCCCCATCTCGATATTTTTTTCGGAGATACTTCCCGCAAACGGGGCAGTGAGGCGCATTTTAGAGAGTTTTTGTGCAGCATAAGCGACCGATAATCGGGTTCGTTCTTTTTGTGAAAGTTTTGAATCCAATTCGGATTTGAGTTTATCGAGGGTGTTCTTATCGAATACCTGTGCACTTTTTTCATATCGTCCGTATTGATCGCTCAAAAATTTGCACTCTTTCGTGAGTGATTCTAAATCAGCTTTGGCCATTTGCAAGGAGAGCTGCTCTTCGGCGCTGTCTAATTGGAGGAGGAGGGAGCCTTTTTTGACGTGATCACCTGTTTGGACGGAGATATTTTTAACAATCCCTGATGCGTTCATCCCCAACGAGGCTTCACGGTAGGCTTGGGTCTCAAAGGTGGCGTATACATCGCCCCATAGGGAGAGTGCCGTTAGTGTAGATATCACAATCATTTTCATTTTTCATCCTTGATTAGTGTCATAAGGTCAATTCCATAGGCATAGGCGGCACTCGCTTTTGCCACTTGGAGGGTGTTACGGGCATTGCGAGCTTTTGCACGCGATTGTGTAAGATTAGTAAGTTCACTGAGGTACGTTGTTGAATTGACCAACCCCGCTTCAAAACGTTTTTTGATAAATCCGAAGGCTTCGAAACGTGCTTCCTCTTCAGCTTTAGCTGCTTCATAGGCATTTTGGGAGGTTTGAATCGACATAAGGGCTATTTCGGCGTCGTTACTCAGGCTTTTGGTTTTATAATCGAGGAGGTGTTGGGCTTTAAGGGTATCAATACGGGCTTGTTCACGCTCCTTTGCAATGCGTCCCATATCAAAGAGTGTCATAGAGAGCGAAGCGGTTATTTCGTTTTGGTTCAGCGGCTGGAGATTAGATCCCCCCATCGTATCGTAGCCGCTGTACTCCATGTATTTGTGTTTCGCCTCGAGGGTGATAGAGGGGAGGTAGGTATAACGATCCTCGGTATTACGCAAAATATCGATTTTTGAACGATCGCTTTGCAGATCATGGCGTTCTAGTGTCGCTAATTTCGGTTCTGCAAGCTCTCGATAGCGGAGTGGTTCATGAATCGGTGTCGCACTCAGAAGTTCCAAATGTTTACGGTGTTTTTCGAGGAGCACTTTAAGGTTTTGCTCGTCATAATCGGTTTCGAGTTTCGATGCAATCAGTGATTTGAGGATATCGGTGGTGGCGAGGTCATTTTTAACGAGTATTTCGAACCGTTCCACTTCGGAGAGGATCTCATTTTTTTTCTCTTTATTGACGCTGAGACGATCTTGAGTATCGAGATAGTCGTAATACGCCGCAATGGTCTCCATAAGGACATTTTGTTCTTCTTGTGCCAGTGAGTGGGTGGCGGAACTCATCGACGCGTGGAGGGCATCGAGTAAGGCTTCGCGGCGAAACCCGTCAAACACACTGATCTGAGCCCCTATCTCTGCACCTTGGATGCTGTTTGGCTCAAAAGCAGCTGTTTTGTCTTTTTTCTTATAGAGGGCAGTTGCAGTGACTGTCGGAAAATAGGCAGTTTTAGCTTCATCAAGCTGTTCTTGTGATTTTTGTATCTCCAGACGTGCCGATTCGACCCGTAAATTGGTTTTGGCACTCGGAAGCAATGATGCGAGATCGGCGCACATGAGCGATTGGGCGGCGAGGAGTAAAAGAGCCGTATTCCTCATACTGTTTTCCTTTTTTAAATCGTTATTGCGTTTTATGTTGACAATAGTAACATTAAATGTAAGCAATGTCAACATTGTCTCATCTATTTTATTTAACTCATGTTACAATACTATCATGAATAATGAGTTTGCTAAAAAAACGTCACCTTATCATCATGGAAACCTCAAAGAGTCGTTGGTTGAAACGGCATTGGATATCATTGACAAAGACGGGCTCGATGCGATCACTTTACGTGATTTGACGCAACGATTGGGTACGTCAAGAACAGCGGTTTATCGCCATTTTGAGAGTAAAGAAGCATTAATACTCGGCGTAATCGAGAAAGGGTATGAGAATCTTGATCGGATGTTTACCCCCATCTTTAAAGATCGAACTCAGAGTGTTGAAACACGGTTTAAAACGATGGGGAGAGCCTATCTCGATTTTGCGATAGAACATCCGAATCTTTATCGATTGTTGTTTGGTGATAAATATCATCAGGAGCGTGAAGAATTATGTGACTATAAAGATGAGAATCAAGCTACAGGACTATATGCCCTCATTGGACTTCTTCTCGAAGCCCAAGAAGAGGGGATTATTGCAACGGTGAACCCAATGGTGCAGGCGGCAATGGTGTGGGCATCGATTCATGGACTCGCATCGTTGTTGATTGATGGACATTTGATGATGCGTGATAATATTGATGCGATTTATGAGTACAGTATAGGGGTACTGCTAAAAGGGTTACACTAATCATGCAATTTCGGATGATAAGAAAAGATTTTGCTTCTACTATGATCGGTAATCTTTTAGTAAAAATTGCACGTTATACTTCTGCTAAAAATGGATACTAAATGAAATACTTTTTTCTCTTTTTAGCTTTTTCTCTATCGTTGTATGCCACTGATTTCCGCTCTAAAATCGATCATATTATTGTTATTTATCTCGAAAATCGCAGTTTTGATAATTTGTTCCGTGGGTTTGAGGGCGCTGATACATCAGATAAATCTATTACCCTATACGCAAAACAAATCGACAGGAACGGTAGTATTTACTCTACGCTTCCCCTGGGAGAAAAATCATTACTTGCTGGATTTCCTAAAACACTTACAAATGAGCCATTTTTACTCGATGCCACCGTATCCCAAGAGGGGATGATCCCTGATATGGTTCATCGCTTTTATCAAAACATTCTTCAGATTAACGGAGGCTCAAATAACCGTTTTGTCGATATCAGCGATGAAAAAGGGCTGAGTATGGGGTATCACGATATCTCTGAAAGTGCCATCTGGCGCTATGCAAAAGAGTTTACTCTATGTGATCGTTTCTTTGCAGCTGCATTCGGAGGATCATTTCTAAATCATCAGTGGTTGATCGCCGCACGAACTCCGTACGTTGGGACAGAGTCGAATATTTCGCGCTACGTATTGGATGAGCGTGGTGAGATTATAAAAGACGGCATTCTAACTCCTGATGGGTATGCGGTTAATACAATACAGCCCCGCAACCCACCGCATAAAGCAAAATACGCTGATCCCTCACTACGCCTTCAACCCATCGAATACGATACGATAGGGGATCGCTTGAGCGATAAAAACATATCATGGAGTTGGTATAGCGGTGGGTTTGATGATGCGATAGCGCTAAAGGGTGATCAAATCCACTACCAATATCACCATAACCCATTTTTGTATTTTGCACGTTATGCCCCAAATACGGGGGGGCGTCAACATCTCAAAGATGAAAAACTTTTTTTTAGTGAATTAGAAGAGGGAAAACTGCCGAGTGTCGCCTTTTTTAAACCCTCCGCTGCGGATAATCAACACCCGGGATATGCGAGTATTAAAGCTGCGGATGAAAAACTCTCCCAAATCGTCGAAGCGGTACGTAAAAAACCCGAAGTTTGGAAAAAGTCACTTATTATCGTCACTTATGATGAAAACGGCGGTTTATGGGATCATGTTGCCCCACCCTCAGGTGATCGATGGGGACCGGGAACGAGGATTCCGGCTCTTATCATCTCCCCGTATTCGAAAAAAGGGTACGTAGATCATACCGATTATGATACGACTTCTATTTTACGTCTCATTGAGTGGAAGCACGATCTGTTGCCTCTCGGGGAACGCAAGAGCAATAATCTGCTAAACGCTCTAGAAGATTAATGCAAAAAGATCCCAAACGGATCATCGTTTGGGATAGATGCCGGATCGATTTCGATAGAGTCGATGATAATCGACTCCCGCTGATGGGGTGGTAAGCGGAGTTTGAGACGCTCTACCGCTTGGGTCTCATTATCCGCATCAATCGGATAAAGGCGTGATTTCCCCTCAAGCCGTATATCGATGAGATAGCGCATGATCTTCCTTTAACAGATAAAGCTGACCGTAACAATCACAAAATTTTTTGCATCCGCACGAATAATAGATATTTTTGCCTGTTTCGATGGAATAGCTTCCGAAATCGGTTTTGATAACGTCGCCTTGGATTCGTAGAATCGTTATTTTTTTAACGAGGCATGAATCCATAGGATCAAGGCGGTGAAATTTCTCGCGCGTTGAATGTACCCATAAAACCGAAGCGGGAATTATGAGGGATGCTGCAACCATGGAATCCCACTCGCGCACGGCACCAAAACTTTCCAGCTCTGAATCGCTGATATTACGGTAAGGGCGCATAAGAACTCCAAATCAAATTTAGATTTGGATATGCATATATAATTCTTACAATAAAGTAATTTGAGAGTTGAGTGTTTGTTGAAGTGCAGAGGTTGCACGTGAGATGATAGAGGAGATATCTTCATTTTGGGTTTGAACGGTCGTTCCTAGACGCATACTGAGTGTTTTTAAATTCTGAAACGGTTCTTCACGCATAACGGTGAGAAGTTTACGACTGAAGTTCAAAGCGTTTTCAGACGAATCGACGAGATAGGCGAGTAAAAATGTCTTTTTCCCCCAGCGCACCAGCATGTCGCTTTGGCGGATATTGGATTTGACGCTAAAGCTAAAATCGTGAAGATAGTGTTCGGCTTCACTATCCGAAGACATCAGCTCAATCATCGTAATAGCGATCAATTTTTTGTTGAAAAGGGCTGCTTCTTGGAAACTTTTTGAGGTATGAACAAAGTACTCTTTATCATAAGCACCGCTCTCTTTGTCAATGCTGACATCGTTTTCGATCATAATCCGTTTGATGAGATCTTGGGAAATATCAGTAAATGTGACTATCGTATATCCATCGGAAGGTGTCAGTGCTGATACCGAAAAGGCATGGGGTTCGATACGGTAGTTGAGCATACTGATAATGCGGTCAATCTCTGGGAGTTCCATGAGATCTGTTGTCCAATTGTGAGGGTTAGATGCTTTTCCAATATGAAAATAGCTGTCATGCGGGACAAAGCGGTTGGGAAGTGAGCCGAACTCACGTAAAAAATGTTTTACAGAGGGTGTATTATTGAAATCTATAAATGCTTGATTAAAAAGTATCGGCTCATTATTATGGAGTAAAACGATGAGATTCTTTTGTGTATTAATAACCGATAAAAAAAGCTGACTGCATACATGATCTTCATGCATCAGATACGCTTCATCTTGTGATATTTCCATAGAGTGCCTTCACAGGGTATCTCATAATCATAACATAAGATGAAGAGAGTTTGAGCGCTTTGTGTAGGAAAATGGTCTTAATTGACCACTTTCTCGTTTGTATAAGCATAAGTAGAAGAGATTGAACGAAGACGTTCCGCCGCTTTAATAAAGACATCGATGACATAATCGATCTCATCAGCGGTGGTAAAGCGGCTGAGGCTGAGGCGAATCGCGGTATGAGCGAGCTCCGGATCTTCTCCGATCGCACTCATAACTGGATTGGCTTCGAGCGATTCTGATGCACATGCACTTCCTGTAGATGCCGCTATCCCTGCACGGTTTAGATCCCATAGCATCGATTCCCCTTCGATACCGCGAAGAGAAATCAAAATAGTGTTAGGGGTACGGCGAGCACGATCTCCGACGACGATGGTATCAGGCAGCTGAGAGATAGCATCTTCGAGACGGTCACGCAATGCTCGTACATCGCTGTTCATTTTGTCCAAATGTCCGACCGATTGTTTCATCGCTAGCCCCATACCGATGATGTAGGCGACGTTGAGAGTACCCGCACGCTTGCCCCCCATTTGTTCCCCACCGTGGAGGAGGTTCGGTAGCTCTTTCCCTTTTTTGACATACAATCCGCCGATCCCTTTTGGACCGTGAAATTTGTGTGCTGAGAAGGTGAGATAATCGATCGGTATTGCACTAAGATCGACTTTTACTTTTCCGATCGCTTGAACCGCATCGGTATGGAACAAGATTCCCCGTTCTTTTGCGATAGCGGCTACTTCTGCGACAGGGAAAATCATCCCCGTTTCATTGTTCGCCCACATCATACTAATGAGAATCGTTTTATCGGTAATCGCCGCCGCCACACGCTCAGAACTTACATAACCGTAAGCATCCACATCGACAAACGTGATTTCCGCACCGTTCTCTTCGAGGAAATGGAGAGTTTCGAGTACCGATGGATGCTCCACCGCAGAAGCGATGATATGGTTTTTAGACGGATCACGGAGGATATGTTTGAAAAAGATCCCTTTGAGGACAGCATTGTTACTCTCTGTCGCACATGAAGTGATGAGGATATCATCGGCATCGGGAGCATTAAGCGCATCATACATATACCCCATCGCTTCGTT
>NZ_JAQTYM010000021.1:4771-34789 GCF_028688295.1 Sulfuricurvum sp. | reverse complement strand
TGAAATTAGCCGCAAAACAACCAAAACAGTGGCGTATGTTTCCAACGCTCGATTTGCCGATGGAATACAATATTCTCAACCTTCCCTACGAAGTTTACGCAAAAGAGCGTGGAGCATCGTGGTCGAAGCATATGTAAGTAAAGCATCTTAAGGATATACAATGGAAGAAAAAAACGAACTCAACGACATCATCCTCAATAAAAGCGGATCGGGTTCTAGCACCAAAAAGCTTTTATTAGCGATTGCCGCTCTAACTTTGATATTAATCATTGTTTTAGTAATTATGAATTCACTGAAAAGTGAAAGTGATGAGCAAGCTCCAAACGCAGCAGTTGTCCCTGAACCATCATCTCCTACTGAAGTGATTGATGATCCATTATTTGAGCCTGTTGAAGTAATCCAAGAAGGCGGTAATGAAAGTGCTACTCAAGATTTAGGACAAATTGCCCAAAAAATCAAACAAGAGTCATTCCAAACGGCACCTGCTACTGCAACAAATACCCAACCGGTTATGCCGGCGATTCCACAACAAAATGCACCGGTAGCGCAAGTGAAACCGACGCCAACCGCAATAAATGTACCAAAAGTACAAACACAGCCTGTAGCTGCAAAAGTAATCCCTGCTGCACCTGCAAAAGTACAAGTCGCTCCAAAAACTACTGCAACCGTTGTCAATACACCAACCATCAAGTCAACTAAACCTACTGAAAGCAAACCAGTAGCTACGGCTTCTAAACCAGCTACAACACCGACAAAAACTGCTCCGGTAACCCGAACTATTACAACTACAGCAACTCCAGCAGCTAAAAAACCTGTTGAAAAATCTGTCGATACGACCGGTACCTATTACATACAAGTTGGTTCTTTCGCTAAAGAGCCAAATAAAGCACTGTTTGAACGTCTCAATGCGAGTGGCCTCAAATATGTCACCTCTCCAAACGGATCAATGACCAAAGTTATGGTTGGACCGTTCCAAGGTGAGAAAGCGGCACGTGATGTTCTCGGAACCGTAAAACGCAATATCGAATCTAACGCCTATATTACAAAGGGATAACGTGATATCTTCACGCCGTTTTTCTCTCGACCAATTCGCCCCTATCGCCGTTTATGAAAAGGCTAAAAGCCTTTTCCCCTCTGAAGTGAGTTTTTTGCTGGAAAGTGCCGGAAATAGTGCCGGAAACTATACAATTATCGTTATCGGAGCACGAGAGCGTCTCAGCTACAGTGATAAAATAACGACCTATACGGACAGTGATGGGAATAAAAATACTATCACCCTCTCTCCATTTGAATTTTTGAAAGAGTACTACGCTAAACTGGATTTCCAAGCTTATCGTGAACGAGCTCGTGAGCTTGGTGTCGGTTATATCGATGGGTTTATAGGTTATATCGGGTATGACATGGTACAAGTTTTCGAACATGTACTCGAAGATTCTATGAGTAAACTGAAAGATCAAACCCATATTCCCGATATGGATCTCATCCTCCCGAAACTTGCCCTCGTCGTGTCACACAAAAATGCCACTATTACCATGCTCAGCTGTGTCGATTCTATGACGCAGCGTTTCGAAGAGATTGAAACCTCATTAAAAGCTCCCTATAGCTACACACCGCTTAAACCAATCATCAATGACAAAGGGGGAGAATTCATCTTTTCCAAAGATCAATTCTTCACCATGGTTGATAAATCCAAAGAGATGATTAAAAGCGGTGATGTTTTCCAAATCTTGATGACCAACCGCTACATACGGCATGCACAAGTTGATCCTTTTAGCTTTTACCGTGTTTTACGCCTCAAAAATCCATCCCCTTATATGTATTTGATGGAGTATGAAGATTTCAGTATCGTCGGAAGCTCACCGGAAGTAATGGTTCGTCTTAGTGAGGGTGACATCCTGCTGCGACCGATCGCAGGGACTCGTAAACGCGGCGGTACTGCCCAACGTGATGCAGAGCTTGAAGAAGAGCTCCTCTCTGACCCTAAAGAGTTAGCAGAGCATTTGATGCTCATCGATTTGGGTCGTAACGATGTCGGACGGGTTGCTAAAACAGGGACCGTCAAAGTCAAAGAGATGATGCACGTGGAGCGCTACTCGCACGTTATGCACATTGTCTCCGATGTTCACGCCGAGATCGCTGAGGATAAAGATATGTTTGATCTTCTTGCCGCGACTTTCACCGCAGGAACTATGACAGGAGCACCAAAAATTCGTGCGATGGAGCTGATTGCCGAGTATGAAGGGGTTAAACGAAGTTTCTACAGCGGAACCATCGGATATTTTGGATTTGATGGCAATATGGACAGTGCGATCACTATCCGTACAGCGATGATCAAACCTGACACCGTTATCTTGCAAGCGGGGGCGGGGATTGTTGCCGATTCGGTACATGAGCTCGAATACCTCGAAGTGACCAACAAACTCGGGGCTCTCACCAGTACACTGGATGATTTAGTGGAGATCCGATGAAACTCTTTAGTATCTTCGGTGATCCGATAGCCCATTCACGCTCTCCGCTGATGCACAACTCTGTTTTCAAAGCACTTGGCGTTTGTGCTTGCTACAGCCGTACCCATCTTAGCGATGGATCACAGCTGCGTGATGTTTTCATTAGTAAAGGGTTAAGCGGAGCAAATGTCACCGTCCCTCATAAAGAGAGTGCGTACGCACAATGTGATGAAGTACGAGGAATCGCCAAAGAGATTCAAGCAGTAAACACCCTCGTATTAGAAAAAGGTCGTCTAATCGGGTACAACACCGATGCTGATGGTTTTATGTCAGCTATCCAATCGTTCGGACCAATACGCAACGCTCTTATACTAGGTGCCGGAGGGACAGCACGTGCCCTCTCTATCGCACTGACTCATGGTGAAATTACCCCTACCATCCTCAACCGATCATCCGGACGGCTCGATTTTTTTCATAAAGAGGGGATCTATGCCTACTGCTGGGACGGTTTTACCGCCGCAGAGTATGATTTGATTATCAACACCACTTCAGCAGGACTTAGTGATAACGAACTCCCGATTCCTCGACCTCTTCTTTTAGAGCTTCTTTCCCGTGCCAAAGGGGCAATCGATGTTATTTACGGCAAAGAGACTCCGTTTTTACGAGAGATAAAAGTGAGCGGTCTCCCTTACAAAGACGGCTCTGATATGCTCTTGGAGCAAGGGGTTCTTGCCAATCACCTATTTTTACACGGTGAGTATCCTATTGATAAAATCCGACCTGCTATGCAACATAGCTTTTCCCTCTAATGAAAATCGACGGACGTTTTTGGCTTACTAAAGAAGGGCAAAGCTTTTTAGGCTCAGGACGGATCGAACTGCTGGAGCGGATCGATCAGAGCGGATCCATCAATGCCGCCGCCAAAGAGATGAAAATGTCTTACAAAGCAGCATGGGAGCGGATCAACGGGATGAACGCTCTCGCCGACCAGCCACTCATAGAACGCTCAACCGGTGGCAAAGGGGGCGGAGGGACGAAACTCACCCCCTATGCGCGAGAACTGATCGCAACATTTCACCGTTTGGGAGAACTTCATCGTCAGTTTATCGATCGTTTTGCTGAAGCAGGAAATGACCCTGAACACCTCGCCCGCATCCTCAGCCGCACGTTTCTCACCACCAGTGCACGCAACCAGATCCCCTCTACTCTCTCTTCGATAGAAACAAAAGGGTTACACTCTACCCTAACCCTCGCACTCAGCGGTTCGGACACTCTTCACTCCACCATCACTGCCAAATCGGTTGAAAACATGGGGTTAACCCTCGGATGTGACACCTATGCGATTATCAAATCGAGTGATATCCATATCGATTCCACGCTCCCCACCTCCAATACCGATGAGAATGTTCTTATCGGGACGATAGAAACACTTGAAACCTCAGGGGAGAATATCGAGATAGGGCTCAGACTAGAGGGTGGTACACTCCTCATCGCCCTCGAACAAGAAGACTCTCTCCAAAAACTACAAATTGGACTGAAAGCTTACGCAATCATCTCACCTTTACATATTATTATTGGGCTGTAAAGTACAAAAAATCAATCTTTACCAAATATATTCTTTCGTAATATCAAAAAGAATATAAGCAAATATTTAAGAAATAATTGGGAATACTTCTAAGAACCGCAGACATTCACATTTACTTAAAAGGAATGTCATGAAAACAAGTGCACGTAATGAGATCAAAGGGACTATTACCGAGATCAAAAGAGGTCAAATCAACAGTGAGGTTGTCCTCTCAGTCGGTGGCAACACTGTTTTAAAATCAGTTATCACCAACGATTCTGTCGAAGATATGGGTTTAGTAGTCGGTGAGAGCGTTTATGCGATCATCAAAGCCCCTTTTGTTATGGTAGCAAAAGATAAGCCAACCAATATCAGCATTCGTAACATCATCGAAACGAAAGTCACCGAAGTAAAAAAAGGGATCGTAAACGGTGAGTTGAAGCTCGCTATGGGTGATCAAACACTCACTGCTGTCATCACCGAAGACTCTGTCGAAGATTTGGGTTTCAACGTCGGCGATACCGTCTACGCGCTCATCAAAGCAAATTTTATTATCCTCGCAAAATAATTCGGGCTTAGCCCGAATACAATTCCCACCCAAATTGATACAAATTTGACAACTTTAAGCCTATTTCTCTATAATTTCGCTATATCTTACAAAATATAACGAAAATGTCACGTTTTTCTGTGAACCGTTTTTGCAATGCTCTGTTTATCGTTATATCACAAAAGAAATAAAGGAGTTTCAAATGAAACTGATCAAAGTCATCTTAGCTTCGCTATCCCTTGTGTCTGCCCTCGCTGCACAAACCATTACCGTTGCCGCTGCGGCTAATATGAAATACGCAGTTACCGATATCGCCAAAGAGTTTTCCAAAGAGACAGGTATCGAAGTAAAAATTATTACGGGTGCATCAGGAAAACTCACTCAGCAAATTATGAGCGGTGCACCGTATGATGCGTTTCTCTCAGCCGATGTTGAGTACCCAGCAAAACTGGCAAATGGTGGATATACCACCACCCCCTCTCAAATTTATGCGTATGGTACATTAATCCTCTGGAGTGATACGGGTGCTGATCTCTCAAAAGGGGTAGCCGTTGTTGCTGATCCAAGCGTTAAAAAAATTGCCCTTGCTAATCCTAAAACAGCCCCTTACGGTATCGAAGCGATGAATGCGATGAAATACTATAAAGTCGCAGGTGACGCCGCACCTAAAATTATCACCGCTGAATCAATCTCCCAAGTGGGCGCGTATGTAACAACCAAAGCGGTGGATGTCGGGTTTATGGCAAAATCAATCGTCCTAGCTCCTGATATGAAAAACGTCGGAAAATGGGTTGAAGTGGATGATAAAGCCTACAATACCATCGATCAAGCGATGGTGGGGCTCAAAAATGGATCTCCTGAAAATCAAATCGCGGCAAAAAAATTCCTCCGATATATGAGTTCACCTAAAGCGATCACTATTCTAAAAGCCAACGGTTACGGTTTACCGAAAAAATAATATCTGTGCCTCAATAGAGGCTAGTGGAATTTTCCGCTTATCGTTATATCAAAATATAAATAAGGATAGATTATGAGAAAATTGAGCATTGCAACAGCACTACTTTTAGGAACAGCGGTATTCGCAACAGCGGCGGATGATTTAGCATCGGCTTTTAAAGAGGGAAAAATTGACGGACGTCTTCGTATGCAGTATTTTAACAATATATGGGATGACAATAGTGCAACCGGTAAAAATACAGCGAATGGAACCGGATTATCAGTAGGGGGAAGTTTACTCTATAAAACCGCACCGTTATATGGTATTTCACTTGGAACAGGTCTGTACACAACTCAAAATCCTGGTCATATTACCGGAGTCAATGACGGTGCAGGTTCAACTACCGGTGCGGATCTCTTTTCACGTGACTCTCACTACGAGGGAACGACAAAAGTAGGTGAACCTTATGGTACCGGTTACGCCGTTCTAGCCCAAGCCTATTTGGAGTATGCGCTCCCTTCGACCAAAACAAAAGCAAAAGCGGGTCGTTTTTTAATGACCAACCCGTGGATCACTCCGAATGATACCAAAATGATTCCGATAGCCGTTGAAGGTTTAGAAGGGGTTACTACCGATATCGCCAATACGAAAATCCAAATCGACTATGCCAACAAGTGGAAAGAACGTGGTATGACCTATTTTGGAAATATGGCGGATGGTTTGGATGTACCTAATGCGATCCGTAAAAACTACGATACCCATTACAACGCTCCAAATGCTGAAAAAGCTGACGAAGCCCCGGGTGTATTGATCGCAGGAATAACCAATAAATCTATTGATGGATTACAACTGGAACTCTGGGGAATGCATTGGGATGATCTTGTCGATCAAGTGATGTTCGAAGGAAACTATGCGTTCGAAGCGGGGGATGTGATTATAGGCCTTGGCGGGCGCTATATTAAACAATATGATAAAGGTGCCGGTGCACTCATCAAACCGATGACGAATAATGGCGATACCGATCAAAGTATCGATTCTCACCTTTGGGCTCTCAAAGCAACAGCCAATTATGGTCCAACAGGGTTTTTGATCTCTATGTCAGAAACCAGTGATGATGGGGATATGATCGCACCTTGGCGTGGATTTTTAACACAAACCTATACACGTAGTATGACCGTTACCGATTGGAATGCCAATACTAAAGCCTACAAAGCATTGGTAAGTTACGATTTTAATCAAATGATATCGGGACTTAGCAGTTTTGCCAGCTATTCCTTCTATGATCGTGACCCGAGTAAAACACCCTATTCATCTGCAACCAATAGAGCATTCCAAAACGGTGATACGAAACAATGGAATCTCGATCTCATCTATGCAATGGCTGGAAGTTTTAAAGGGACAGAGTTAAAACTCCGTCTAATGGATCAAAATAATGAAAAAGGGAAAGTCACTGATAAAGAACTCTCAGAGCAAGAATTGCGTTTTGAAGTGAACTATCGCTTTTAATAATCTCTTTGAATCAGTAATTCTCCGGCATTTTTGCCGGTAGCTTCAGGGGATTGTAAAGGACATAAATGTCCTTGCCACTAAAACGGATGCATTCGTTTTAGTGCGTAAAATAAAGTATCAGGAGAGGCGACAGGAGTGTTTGTCTGCGGTTATTCAAATCGCCTGTCGTCTCCCCTGATATTTTACCACTACAAAAAAGGAAAAATGATGAGTATGTCAAATTACAACGTTATATCTAAAAAGATACAATATGGCAATTCCTTATTAAATACCAAATCGTTTGCCGTCTCTTTCGGGGTTCATGCGGCACTTTTGGCTAGTGTAGCCTTCTTCATGACAACCCATCCGATCCCTCTTCCGAAGTCGGATGAAAAGATCACGATCTCTTTGGCAGAGTTCGCCTCGACCTCTGGGGATATTCACCGCTTGGAATCTAAGCCTCAACCCAAAGAGCATCTCCAACCTATCCTTCAAACACAACACGTCACTACGACCCCCCAGATGACACCGATGAAACAACCATCGCTGTCATCTGAGGCGTCCGCGCCCCTAGCTATGTCCGATGCTGCGTCTTCACTTCCGCCATCAGCCACTGTAAATGATTCTCCTCATTTAACACCCTCCACTCCTGTTCACGAATTACCAAGAAACGTAGAAAAGCACATTGGCGGAGCGGCATTGGGACATATTAGAGCTATGATCGAAAACGCCATCACCTACCCCACTATCGCTCGGAAATTGCGACTAGAGGGGGTGGTATTGGTCGCATTCACCCTCAAACCCGACGGTACGGTTGATACCGCACAGGTTAAAAGCACCAGCGGAAGCAATGTGCTCGATGATAGAGCGATTCAAACGATTCTCAGCCTCAGCGGTGATTACCCCTCACTGGGTAAAACCTTTGAATTGAGCCTCCCGATTGCTTTCAATTTGAGTTAATACACACTATAAATCTTAAGGAAGTGAAAATGAAGAAACACCTGCTACTCCTATCGCTGGCTGCTTCAGCGGTATTGGCGGATACTTTTACGTTGGGACAAATCAATGTCCTCAATACACCAATCAAAGAGAGTCCGTTTGAGGAGACGATCACCTCCGAGTCCATCGCGTTGCACAACAGTGAAACCCTCTCTGATGCGCTCGATAACATGAGTGGGGTCAATCAGGATGTCCAAGGGGGGCGCGGTGAATCAACCCTCTACATTCGCGGATTTGATGCGCGCCGAATCGGAGTATTTATCGACGGTATTCCCGTTTATGTCCCCTATGACGGTAACTTCGATTATGATCGTTTCTTAACCTCAGACATCGCACAAATCGACGTTTCCAAAGGGTACTCTTCCATACTCTACGGTGCCAATACGATGGGAGGTGTCGTCAACGTCATCTCTAAACGCCCGACCAAAACACTGGAGGGAAATATAAAAATGGGGATGGTGCTCGATAGTGACGGCGATCTCTCCCGTCGCGTCGGATCCATAAATGTCGGTACACGCCAAGATCACATGTATGCGCAACTCGGTGCCGTATATAGCGATCAAAACCACTACCGCCTCAGCGACGATTACACCCAAGTTGCCGGAAGCGTCCAGAGCGAGGGGGAGCGCCTCCGTTCCGAAGCCGAAGACTATAAAGTGAGCTTTAAAACGGGATACATCGCCGATGATGGGAGTGAAATCGCCATCGGATACTCGAACCAAAACGGGAAAAAACAACAGCCTCCGGTGAGTGATCCCGCATACTCTCAGGCGAAATACTGGGACTGGCCGTACTGGGACAAAGAGACGGTATTCATCACCGGACAAAAAAATCTCGGTTCCGGCTATCTCAAAGCACTCGCCTATTACGACACAATTGAAAACTCGCTCTATTCGTACGACAACATCAACTACACGACGATGAACACCGCTAAAGGGTTCAAAAGCCGCTACGACGATTACAGTGCCGGAGCACGGCTCGAATACGGTGTCGAACTGGATAAAAATTTCATGAGTGTCGCGGCTAACTACAAAAAAGATGTCCATGAGGGGTATGACATCCACAAAACGACCGGCGTCGAAACGATGAATGAAAATTACGAAGACACTACCCTCTCGTTGGGAGTCGAAGATATTTATACCCTCTCATCCCAGTGGCAAATCCTCGGCGGACTCAGCTACGACCGACGCGAAGCGGACAAGCTTTATGACACTAACACCGCCTATTTGAACATGCTCACCCTCGAAACCCAAAGTGCTTACAATCCGCAAGCTGCAGTGATCTACTCGCCCGACTCATCCACCAAAGTCCGTGCCAGCGTATCGCAGAAAACCTATATGCCCTCTATGAAAGACCGCTACTCACGCAGACTCAACAGTGCCGTCCCGAATCCGGAGCTTGAAAACGAAGTCTCAACCCACTACGAGCTGAGCCTCCAAAAACAACTCGGAACCCTTTCCACACGCGTTAATGCCTTTTTCACTCGTGTCGATGATGCGATCCAAAGCGTCGTCTATCCGCAGAATACCGCTTATGTACAAAACCAAAACGTCGGCAGTTTCGATCATCGCGGCTTTGAAGCGGAGATGAACTACAAATCCGATGGGCTTGAAGCGGGAGGCAACTACACCTACATTTCAGTTAAAAACCGCACGGATGAGAGTGTCAAACGGATTGATGTCCCCCGCCATCAACTCTTCACCTATGCTCAAATCGATCTGGGATACAACGTCGCGATCAATGCCGATATGAAACTCCGCAAAGGATCGTATGAGCAAAAAGCCGATAAATCCTACATCATCAACCCTACCTTTACGACATTTGATCTCAAAGCGGTCTTCTCGCCGACCAAAGCGATCAGTGCCGAAATCGGAGTCAAAAATCTCACCGACAAACTCTACGCCTACGACTTAGGTTTCCCAATGGCGGGGCGAGAGTTTTTCGCCAATATCGGGTATAACTTCTAATGAAAAGTTTCATTAAATACATCATTATTCTCTTCATCGGAGCCATAACGGTTTCGGCCACCGAACAACCCATTCGGGTTGCCATCATCGGAGGTATGACTATGAGCGGTATGTGGCAGAAAGTAGCTACATCGTTCGAATCGACATACCATATTCCGGTAGAAGTAGTCATCACCGGCACAAAACACGAACTGGATGAGTACACTCGATCCCATCCGGTCGATTTACTCACCATGCACTCCAGCGATACGATAGTAGAACTTGCATCAGAGGGGTATGTTGAAAAACTGACACCTTGGGCACACAACGCTCAAATGATCCTCAGCAGCGTTGCCAATCCGGCACAAATCAGTGAAAACGAACCGTTATCCTCTGCATTGGACAAAATTAAACGCTCCAATGCCCCTTTTTTAATCCACGCCAGCGGCGGAACGTTTGAGGTATACACTCAATTGTCGTACCAATACGGTTTTAATCCGACAGATCAAAACATCGTTTTTACCACTCAGAAGAGAGGGTTTATGAAAGAGGTTGCAGAGGTTAATGGATATACCCTCTATGGCGTCATCCCGTTTGTCATGCAAAAACAACATAATCCCGATATCAAAGGGTTTATTTATGATGACCCGAAACTTCGGCGTCCCTATTTGGCGGCCATTGGAACCCAATCCAAAATCGGTAAAGAGCAGCATGAAAAAAGTTTGAAACTACTCAACTTTTTGACCTCTGACTCGACACAAAAAATGCTCAAAGATTTTCGTATTGACGGATTCGAAACTATACCTCTGTTTTTCCCAAACAGGTAACAGAGTCTCAAAAAAACAAACAAAGGAAAAAACATGAAAAGTGTATTAGTGGTTTTATTTTTATTGACAGGGTTATTTGCCAACGAGGCTCTTTTACCTACTGAATTGACGGCTTGGAAAAGTCTATCGTTTGTGAGTGGTGCTAAAAGTGCAAACGAGCTCTCCAATGCTTCATTAGTACTTAATAATGCTTCGCTCGTGGGTCTACATCCTACCCCAAAGATTCAATACGTTACACGGCCAACCAATGAAGGCGGGACAGTGAGTTACGGCGGTCTCTTTCAAATCACCCTCAAAGAGAAGGGACTTTATCGCGTTGTACTCGCTAACGCATCTTGGATTGATTTGATCAAGGACGGAAAACCTGCGCAGTCGGTAGCACACGCACAAGGTTCTGAAAATTCCGGTATACGAAAAATGGTGGATTACAACCTTGATGAGGGTACCTATACCCTCCAACTCTCCGCAGGAGCCGATACGAAGAGTGCCCTCTTGGTCACTAAACTCAAATGAGTGCTATTGCTATGATAAAATATATTCTTACCATCATGATCTACTTACTCGTAGCGCAACCTGCGCTACAGGCGCAACCTGCGTTACAGGCGCAATCAGCACAAGACAGCATAGAAAACAAAGCACAAATCGAACTAGGTCGCCGTTTATTTTATGATGCTGACCTCTCGATCAACGGCACGATGTCGTGCGCAACTTGTCATGAGCAAAGACGCTCCTTTGCCGATGGCAACCAAGCTCATCCCGGTGCATTGGACGATCCCGGAAAACGAAATGTCCCCGGGCTGGCAAACATAGGTCAGTTTAAAAACCTCACATGGGCGCATAATCATCTCAGTGGTTTGGCAGAACAATCCCTAATGCCGATTCGAGGAACCAATCCTGTCGAGATGGGGATGAACGGCCACGAGGATGAAATAAGAAAACGGTTAGGTCAAAACGGCTGTTACCAAAAACTCTTTTTACTCGCATTCCCAAAAGAAAAAGGCTCAATCCATTTCGGTACTGTTTCCAGAGCCTTGGAGAGCTTTCAAAAAACATTCATTTCAAATCAATCTCTCTATGATCAAATGATGGAAAAAGGGACTTCTTTACCGACCAAAAATGCTCAAAGAGGGAAAAAACTGTTTTTTGGAGCGGCACAGTGCAACACGTGCCACACAGCACCCCTTTTCAGCGATGATGATTTTCATCAGGTTCAGCCACGAGAGCAGAAAACGACAGATTACGGCCTATCCGATGTCACCGGAAACCCCAAAGATAAAAACGTCTTTCGTACACCGAGTTTGAGAAATGCCGCATTGACCTCTCCGTACTGGCATGACGGCAGTGCTAAAACACTGATTGAAGCAATCCAAAAACATGATTTGAAAATCAATCAAACGTTAAGTCATCAAGAGATTACTGAGCTGGTTGCTTTCATCGATACCCTCAGTGATATGACCTTCGTCAATAATCCAAAATACGCTAAACCGAGTAAAAAATGCCCATACTAAGTATTCAGCTAATGGATCGTTTTAGATATAATAAAGGATCAAAAAGGACTATTAATGTTTCTTGAACCGATAAACTTTCCCGCGATGTACAAAGAACACAAAGCGACCACCGATTTCAAAGCAAAAACGAGCAGCGACTGGGATGAGAAGTCCGCCGATATGGCACTTTCTACTATCAACAGCCCCTACGTGGAGGATTTTATCTCCCGCATGAACATCACGGGGGATGAAGTAATCCTCGATATCGGATGCGGTCCTGGGGCACTCACGATCCCTTTAGCGAAAAGAGTTAAAGAGGTGATCGCCATCGACTTCTCCGCTCAAATGCTCGAAGAGCTGAAAGCCTACGCCGCGCGCGAAGGAGTTACTAATATTAAAACATATCATATCAGTTGGGACGATGACTGGAGCCACTTGCCGCAGATTGACATCGCCGTCGCATCACGCTCGATGGAGGTCTCCGATGTCGAAGCGGCGCTGGCTAAAATGTCCGCTCATGCATCAAAAGCGTGCTATCTCACTTACAAAGTGGGGGGAAGTTTCGTCGATATGAATATCCTCGATTTCATCGGCAAAAAGGTCAAAACCAAACCCGATTACTGGTACATCCCCCTCATCCTCTATGCCCAAGGGTTCCTCCCCCGTGTCGATTACATCGAAACAGGACGGGGAAGTGTCCGTAGCGGGAGTGAAGAGGAGTTCGTCGAATCGCTGATTTGGAGTATCGGAAGCCTCGAAGAGGAACAACAGAGTAAAGCACGAGAGTATTACCGTGACGTCATCGTGGGACAAAACCGCCCTCCCCGTGCCGTTAACTGGGCATTTATCGGTTGGGAGACATCCCTATGATTACCCTTAACGATTCTGAACTGGAAACACTGCTAAGCGAAGACGTCCCTTACGGCGATCTCACAACCGCATCGTTAGGGATCAGTGACCAACGCGCCCGCATCACTTTCTCGACTCGTGAACGCCCTCTCGTCGTCTCGTGTACCGAAGAGGCGGTGCGCCTATGCGGACTCTATGGTTTGGAGATCGACGGGTTTGTTAAATCGGGAACTTTGGTTCCGCCCAAAAGTATCTTTCTCGAAGCCCACGGTGAAGCAGGCACTATCCACCGCATCTGGAAAAGCGTCCAAAACCTCCTCGATTACGCAAGCGGTATTGCTACCTACACCCGCGAAGCGGTACTCTTGGCTCGTAGTATCAATCCTGATATAGTGGTAGCCACCACCCGTAAAACCACCCCCTTTACAAAAAAAATCGCCATCAAAGCGGTCGAAGCGGGAGGTGGGGTCGCACACCGTTTGGGTCTCTCAGAGAGCATCTTGATTTTCGATTATCACCGTGTTTTTTTCCCTGCCGAAGAGGCATTTAGCGAAGCCTTGAGCAAAACAAAAAAAGCGAACCCCGAGAAAAAGATTGTCATCGAAGCGGGTGATATCGCCGAAGCGCTCAAATTTGCCTCTATGGGAGCTGACATCCTCCAGTTGGAGAAATTCCCCCTCACCAAACTCTCCGATGCCGTTCAAATACTCCGAGCTGATTACCCCCATATCACGTTAATCGCCACAGGAGGAATCAGTACCAAAAACATCGCCGAATACGCGAGTGCCGGAGTTGATATGATCGTCACATCTTCACCCTACAGCGCACAACCTGCCGATATAAAAGTGAGAATAGAACCGTTATGAACACCCTAAAAGCCACCATCACCGCAGTAACTGCTTCAGAACATCTCAGCATCCTTAGTGTTAGCGTAGCCAATGAGCCCTTTCACCTCCTCCTCGCCGAAGCTTCGGATATGGAAGTCGGGATAAACGTCACATTGGCATTTAAAGAGACCGAAGTGATCCTCTCCAAAAACGTCACCGCCACGAGCGCAAATTGTGCCCGTGCAACCGTGCAAAAGATCGAGAGTGGAATTGTCCTCTCTCAAATCACCCTCACCTATCACGAGACGAGCCTCATTGCGTTGGTACCAACACTGACGTTTAACACCCTCGCGATAAGTGAAGGCGATGAAATACACTGGATGGTTCAACCCTCTGAAATTTCACTCCTAAAGGAAACCCATGGAAAATGAATTTTTAACCACGATGACGCTGACCTTTGAGCTGGCTGCCGTCACCACGGTTATCTTACTCCTTATCGGTATCCCATTGGCCGCATTTTTAGCGTTTAGTAAAACCCGTTTCAAAAGTGTTGCTGAGACCATCGTCAGTATGCCCCTCGTATTGCCCCCCTCGGTACTGGGGTTTTATCTCCTCCTCGCCTTTAGCCCCGCTTCGTTTATCGGGGAGTTTTTAACCTCTCATGGGATACGGCTGGCATTTAGTTTCGAGGGGCTGGTGATCGGCTCCGTCCTCTTTAGCCTCCCGTTTATGGTGCACCCGATCCAATCCGCCCTCTCCCAAGTACCCCGCTCCATTTTCGAAGCTTCTTATACCCTCGGTAAATCGAAAATTGAGACCATGATACGGGTTATTCTCCCCACCATCCGTCACGGACTTATCTCAGGAATCGTCCTAGCGTTTGCCCATACGGTCGGAGAGTTCGGAGTAATCCTCATGATCGGAGGAAATATCCCTGACGAAACCCGTGTCGCCTCCATCGCCATCTATGACGAAGTGGAATCGCTCAACTATGCTATGGCACACCAATATGCCCTCACCCTCTTTGTCGTGACGTTTGCGATCTTGCTCATCGTCTACACTCTGAATAAAAAATCACTAGAGGGGCTACGATGATATCAATAAACGTCACCAAAACCCTTAATACTGCCGATGGAGTGTTAAACGCCAAATTTACTATTGAGATCCGTAACGGAGAGTTTCTAACCCTCTTCGGTCCCTCCGGTGCCGGAAAAACAACATTAATGCGTATGATCTCAGGACTCGAAACCCCCGATAGTGGAGTGATTGAAGTGGATGGTGAAGTATGGTTTGATAAAAGCAAAAAAATCAACCTTCCACCCCAAAAACGGAGTATCGGATTTGTCTTCCAAGACTACGCCATCTTCCCGACGATGAGTGTCCGTGAAAACCTCCTCTTTGCCGCAGAAACCGCAGAACAAAAACAAGGGGTGGATGAGCTCATCGCGATGGTAGAGTTGGAAAATCTCGCCAACCGCCTCCCATCCACCCTCTCAGGAGGTCAAAAACAACGTGTCGCCCTCGCACGCGCATTGGTACGCCGACCGAAGATTCTCCTACTCGATGAACCCCTCTCGGCACTTGACCCCAGTATGCGCCAAAAGCTCCAAGACGAACTCGCCCTCATCCACTCCCGCTTGGGGGTAACCACATTGCTCGTAAGTCACGACATTGCCGAAACGGTCAAACTCTCAGACCGCCTCGCGTCGGTGGTATCGGGTCGTATTGAGAAGCTCTGCTCACCGATGGAGTTCTTCAGTCCCCAAACCCTCAGCGGAAAACTCCAGCTTATCGGCGAGGTGCTCAAAATAGAGGAGGATGCCCCCGTCTTTATCGTCACCTTACTCGTCGGTTCATCCATCGTCCGCACGGTAGCAAGCGCCGATGAGGCTTCAGAGCTTAAAATCGGCGCTCATGCAATCATCTCGACCAAAGCGTTCAACCCGATCTTGATACCATTAAATACTCATAAAATATAATTTTTTTAGTATACTATTTTCTGATTTTATACACTTTCTGGGCAAAGCCCAAAAAGTGGCAGGGACAAATGTCCCTACAACCCCCTAAAGCTACCCGCATCTTCCGGATGCGGGAGACAAACTACCCTTTGGAGTTTACTGCATGATGAAATATCTTGTCGGCATAGGATTGATTGCCGGAGTCCTTTATATCATTTCGATTTTTAACCGTTTGGTTCTCACCAAAAACCGCTACATCAATGCATTTAGCCAAATCGATGTTCAGCTCAAACGTCGGTATGATCTGATCCCTGCTCTCGTCGAAACTGCCAAACACTACATGGAACACGAAAAAAATACGCTTGAGCGAGTCATTGCCGCACGTAACAGCGCATCCCAAAATTTACGTCATGCCCACCAAAATCCCTCCGATCCCGCTGCTATTGCCGGAATTGGCGCAGCGGAAAACACCCTTCGTCAAGCTATTTCAAATTTTAACGTGGTGATGGAAAATTATCCCGCCATCAAAGCTGATGGTGCTATGCGTCAAGTAATGGAGGAACTCTCCACGACCGAGAACAAAATCGCGTTTGCACGACAGTTTTACAACGATTCGGTCATGGAGTACAACACCTACCGCCAATCGTTCCCTCAAAACCTGTTTAGTTCGCTCTTCGGACATACCCGCGATGCCGCATTACTCGAATTTGAAGATGCACAAGAGATTAAGCTCCCTCCTAAACTCGGTTTTTTAGGTGAGTGATGAATTTTTATGAAGCTCAGGGGGAGGCAAAAGCGTCAACTGCCCGTCTCCTATTTGCCTTTAGTATCGGCTTAATCCTCTTCGCCTCCTCTATCGCTTATTTGGTTGTTTTTATCGAATGGTACTTCCGAACCGGATCGTTCCAGCCTCCCGTCGTCGATACAGTCATTTTTTCAGAAGCATTCATTGCCGTCATACTTGTCGTCTTGATTGCATCATTGTTTCAATACTATCTCCTTAGAGACGGTGGTAAAGCAGTTGCTCTATCATTAGGTGGGAAACTGATCTCACCGATGAGCCATGACAAACAAGAGATCACCCTTCTAAATGTCGTCGAAGAGATGGCGATAGCATCCGGCATCGCACCCCCTCCGGTTTATCTCCTGAATAGTAAAGGGATCAATGCGTTCGCCGCTGGGTTCACCTATGAGGATGCCGTTATCGGGATCACACAAGGAGCGTTGGATGCGTTGGATCGTCAAGAGCTTCAGGGGGTAATCGCCCATGAATTTAGCCATATCTTTCACGGTGATATGCGCCTCAATCTCCACCTCACCGGATTAATCTACGGAATCGTTTTTATCGGCGGAATAGGCCGATTTATCTTTGATATGTTAGACAGCCCCTCTATCCGTTCACACGCCTCACGCTCATCCAACAATAAAAAGGGAGGAAACCCGATCGTTGCCATTTATCTCTTTGCACTTGGGCTAACAGTGATCGGATGGATTGGTACGATGATCAGCGAAATCATCAAAGCGATGATTTCACGTCAGCGCGAATACCTCGCCGATGCATCGGCGGTTCAGTACACCCGCTATCCCGAAGGGATCGCCGGAGCGCTCAAAAAAATCGGTGCTTCAACCTACGGTTCCAGCGTCTCATCCAGTGCAGGTGGAGATTTCAGTCACCTCTTTTTTTCCGACGGTACCTCCAATTTTTGGGATCACTGGTTCTCTACCCATCCCAAACTCGAAGATCGGATACGTCGTATTGATCCGAGATGGGACGGGAAGTTTGCTTCTGAAAAATCGTCCCAAAAACAGTACACCCAAAGCAATCAATCGACGTTTAACGTCCCAAAACAGCCCGAAGCAGCAGCAGCCGTTATGCCGATCATGTTCGATACCCTATCACGCGCCCCCGATCCATCGGGACATTTTGATGCTACCGCTTTTGAAACCATTCCACTCCCCCCAGAGATTCAAGCCATGAGTGGCGATCCTCTGAGTGCACAGTGGGTTGTTTATGCCTTGCTTTTAGGGAGCAGGCACAACGAATTAGATCGTCAAAAAGAACTCTTAGGAAACGCTTGGGAGAAAACGCAAAAAGCGTATCGGGCGTTTGAACATCTCCCCCGTTCAGCACATCTGAACCTGTTGCTCCTCGCGATTCCAAGCCTTAAAATGATGTCCGTACCTCAGTATCACCTGTTTCGAAAAACACTCCACGCCCTCATCGATGCCGATGAACATACATCGATATGGGAGTGGACGCTTCGATCCATCGTCATCACACCACTCGATTATGAATACGGCTTAGCAAAAATTCCAATGAGTATTCATCAATCATCCAAAGCGGTAAGGCACTCTTTGAATGTCGTTATCTTCTTTTTAGCCTCTACGCAGTACTCCAATCCGGAAAAAATCGACACCATCCTCAAAGAGGCATCCAAACATTTCGGTCTTGATAAGTTTGGTACGGTAGAGACACTGACGATCGATCAACTCGATCAAGCGGTACGGAGAGTTGCCCAAAGCGACATAGCGATACGCAAACAATTGTTCCTCGAAGCCTCTAGGATTGTACAAAGCGACGGGAAACTGCATGAAGACGATGCGGAAATATTGGAGGCGCTAAATACTCTTTTGCACCTACCCAAATCTTAGAGTGATTGAACTTCAGAACTCTGTATTGGTGCTCATGCAATCATTTCGACCAAAGCATTTAATCCTATTCTCCTACCAATTGATACTTTTTTGTAATACTCAACAGTGTCCAAGAAAAAAGGGGAGTTTACTCTGCTGTTAACTTTAATTAAATTTTAATTTTGATAGGAATAAAATGAGTTTAGAGTAGCTTAAGCTATAACAAATCACCTAAGGAGAAAGAGATGAAAGGTTATAAAAAAAGTCTGTTGTCACTTGCTTGTATTCCGTTTATAAGCAGTGTCATCTATGCTGATATGCCCGTAGATTTTTTGACTGTTGATAAAACCGGCGGAGCAGTACAGTATGGAACCGGATACAAAATCAAAAGTGAGCAGTTTTTGGGTCAATGTGTCACATTCACCTCCCATGACACCTATGACGGGGGATCATCACAGCAGGAATCTACGTTTGAACTGGCAGAAAGTACCTCCGATATCGTCAAAAAATCTAATATGTCCGCTAGTGCTTCCCTTAAAGCGGTCGCTGGTGCTGCAACAATTTCAGCCAACAATAAAACCGATGTTGTTGCCAGTTCTGAAGCCAGTGTGTACAATCTGACGCTCTTTGCTTCTGCTTACCAATACGATCAGCCTAAATTCAGATTTTTTGAAAATGCCAAACTTTCCGATCAAGCGATGTCATTGTTAGCTGATCCATTAAAACAAGGAGAGTTTAAAGCACGTTGCGGAGATGGTTTTGTCATCGCCATTCAGGAAGGGAGAGATTTTCTCGGTACGGCAACGGTCAAAAAACAGTCACTGAAACAATCTGCTGAGTTTACTTCGAAAACTGGATTAGGTGTCAAAAGTGTCGGTTATGAGGCCAATGCTAATCTGGACATTGCCAAAACACTAACATCGACTTTTGGCTCAAATAACTTCAAAATTTACACCTACAATACAGGTTCAGATGATGTTAACCCTTCCAGTGTCGATGAATTGAAAAAATATTTTCAAAACTTTTTCAAAAATAGTAAGGACTATAAACGTAGAGTCAATTTTATCGTCGTTCCATATACAGTATTGGAAAATTACCCTTACAACGATATTTTGCAAGGGGATACGAAAGAAGATTATATCGGCTACTTGGCCGATTCACTCTGGGATCTGAAAGCCGCCATCAAAGATGCCGATTTCGTTCTCGATAATGAAATGCAAAAGTTTTTTGCATTAGGAACTTCACCTCAAATAATGAATAAACGAGTCCAGTCCATCGGAAAATATAAAACGATCTGGCGTCAAGAGTTCAATGACCTTCTAAAAGCAGCCAACCAATGTAATGAAAACTTTACACCGCAATGTCAGCAACTTTCCTCCTATTACCGTGATGACCGTAAACTTACGAATTTAACCTCTGCAATTATGCCTGAGCGTTATGTTAACGACTGCTACTCTCCTATCGTACTCAATCCTGTTGAGAATTCACAGGAATTGAACACTCAGCTGATGACCGGATTTGATACAGTAGCCGGAGACAATGAAACCGGCGGTAATAACATCCGTGTAACCAGTGCATTGGAATATTACATCGATAAACGGATTATGAAAGCTGACATCAACATTGCTAAAATCGAATGGAAACGAGATGAGTACAAAAACATGCCGCTTGAAGTTCGTACCAACAAAGGGGAATCAGGATATGGCAAAAAAATTACCCTGAGAACGTTTGATTTGGACAATCCAAAAAACTACGGTTTGCCATTTGATCGAAAACTTGACACTTGTACGTGGAAAGATCCATTTAATCCTGTCAAATCACCAAAAAGTTACAAAGCACCGCTTGGTCAAAATGGCTTTGAACGCTACGGTTTTGATAATGGTGCAGTCCACGGTGTGGTCGATTCAATCTCTAAAAAAGATGCCAGAGGACAATCAGAATACGGTCCAGGCGTAGGTGATTTCAATAGTATTCGATGCGCTGTCGATGCCAAAGGAAAACGTGATAATACGCTTACCTGTGAGTCGGTCAATCTCAAAAGTTTCGAGCTTAACCTGGTTTCCATGCAAGATGTCGAAGCGAACAAGTGGACAGACCCGAATCAATATAAAGAACCAGACCTTTTAGTCAGTTTCCTAGGAGGAAAAACCCTCAATTACAAAGCTAAAATGATCCCGATAAAAGCAAAATATGTGATTCCTACTTCACAAATCAAACTCATGCAAAAAATAAAACCTCTAAAAATCATGACGCCAATCAAAAAGTAACTAAAAGGGAGAAATTCTCCCTTTTTTAATTACCCGCACATCCAAAACTTCAGAACTCCATATAGGGGAGCATGCTATAATTTCGACCAAAGCATTTAACCCGATTCTAATACCACTACCCTAAGGAACATCCATGACCATCAAAAAAGACTGCATCGTCACTATTGATTACCACATCAACGACACCGAGGGAAACCTCCTCCATGAAGAGGAAGAGTCACTCGTTTACCTACACGGTAATTACGGGCATATCTTCCCAACCGTTGAAGCAGGTTTAGAGGGGAAAAGTATCGGGGATGCATTTAAAATTGAGCTCTCCGCCGATAAAGCATTCGGAAACTATGATCCTAGCCTCGTTGTCACCGAAGCACTCAGCGAATTACCGGTCGAAGTGAGTGTCGGAATGGAACTCGATGGATTCTTTGAAGAGGACTCCGATGATGTCATCATCTACACCGTCACAGAGATCGACGGCGATCATGCCACACTCGATGGTAATCACCCTCTCGCAGGGATGGACCTCGTTTTCGAGGGAACGGTTTTAGATATCCATGAAGCAACCCCTGAAGAGATCAAAGAGGTGTTGGAGTTTCATCACCACCATTAATTAAGTGCAAAGGACTAACGTCCTTGCCACTACCTCCAAAATATTGCATAATGCCCTATTTTTATCGACGACTCTTTTACGTGCAGTATACTAATCATGATTGAAGTGACATATTTTTAAAGGCTCTGAATTTGAGTGAACACCTTAGTGACAAATACAAAGTACTCAAAGATACCTTTGGTTTCTCCGAGTTCAGAGAGATGCAAGAGGAAGCGGTGGATGCAATCCTAAGTGGACGCGATTTGGCGATGTTGCTCCCTACCGGAGGAGGAAAATCACTCTGCTATCAGCTCCCTACTCTCCTGATGGAAGGGATCACGATTGTCGTCTCTCCTCTCATCGCTCTAATGCACGATCAGGTTATAGCACTCAAAGAGCTTGGGATCGAAGCCGAAATGATCTCCTCTTCACAATCGTCGCAAGAACAGCAAGAGGCATTTACCAAAGCTAAAAACGGTATATTAAAACTTCTTTACATCGCCCCTGAACGGCTTGCCAACGGCTCGTTTCTCTCATGGCTCACAACACTGAATATCAATTTTTTCGTTATTGACGAAGCCCATTGTATCAGTGAATGGGGACATGAGTTCCGAGACGATTATCGACGTTTGGGCGAGTTGCGCTCCGCATTCGCTCATACCCCTATCGCCGCCTTCACCGCCACCGCTACCCCAAAAGTACGTGAGGATATCCTCTCACAGCTGGGGCTACGTGATCCTCTGATTCTCCGCGCTCCCGTACTGCGTAAAAATATCACGATCAGTGTGCGCGAACGAGACAGCGGATGGCGTAATGATCTGATGAATATTTTAAAAGCGCATGATGGGGAGAGCGGGATTGTTTATGCCTTCTCTCGCAAAGAGACCGAAGAGTTAGCAGAATTTCTCTCTAAAAAAGGGATCAAATGTTTAGCCTATCATGCGGGGATGAGCGGTTCTTTGCGCCATGATACCCATAAATCATTTCTAAATGACGAAACACAGATCATCGTCGCCACCGTCGCATTTGGGATGGGGATTGATAAAGGGGACATTCGGTTCGTCATCCACACCTCATTACCTAAAACCATCGAGAACTACTATCAAGAGATCGGACGTGCGGGGAGAGATGGGATCGACTCCGAAGCGGTACTCTTTTATTCGGGCTCCGATTTTCACAACAAAAAAAGGCTCATCGATGAGGGGAGCGACCCCCAATATCGCGAAATGATTCTCGCTAAACTCCGCTCATCCATGGATTACGCTACTGCCGAGGAGTGCCGTCATCGCCTGATAGCCTCTTATTTCAGCGACAGCGTAGAAGCATGTGGTGATCGATGCGACAACTGCAAGGATTCATCTACCAGCAAAACCGACATCACCGTCCCCTCTCAAAAATTTCTCTCGTGTCTCTATAAAACAGGAGAGCGTTTCGGTGCCACTTATATCTCAGAAGTTCTTTGCGCAGATGAAAAAGAGAAAATCATCTCCAATGCCCATGACAAACTAAGTGTTTTCGGAATCGGAAAAGAGCTGAGCAAAAGTACATGGAGCACCATTTCTAAAAGGCTCATCGAACTCGGAGCCATCGAGCCCGACGAATACAAAGCACTAAAACTCACCGCGAGCGGTGCAGAGATTCTAAAAGGGAAACAGAGTGTCCACATCCGTCAAGAGCGCCTCACCCCTAAAAAAGTCTCTGTAAAAACAAAAGAACACGATCGCTATGCACCGAAATATTTCGATGATTTCAAAGACCTCCGCGCTACTATCGCTAAAGAAAACCGTATCCCAGCATACATCGTCTTTGGAGATAAAACACTTTATGAACTAGCGGAACAACTTCCGAGTACTAAAGAGGAGATGCTAGAGATCAGCGGTATAGGGGAAGTGAAATTCGAGAGATACGGAGAAGCATTCTTGAACCTCTCCTATGCACTAAAGAACCGATAGTTCTTTGATTTGTGCATCAAAAAAAGCTTCTAGCAAACGCTTTTCATCAGCACCGAGCGCTGCATTTTCATGCATCAAAACATATTCGCTTTTTGGCATCATATTATTATTCACCACTTTTTTAGCACGTTCTAACCGTTCTAATTTTACTTTAGGATCTATATTTTTCCAATTTGAAAAATTAAGAGCTTTACGACCGTTTTCAATATTGCTCGACAATACCCAAGATACGGGTGCTACATTATGATACCAAAGGTATTGTGTTTCATTCGAATGACAGTCATAACATGACGTTTTTAGTACATTCATCACTTGAGAGTCAGTATCTAATGTAATATTCTTGTCAATGGGCTGATTGGTGTAATCGGGGCGAATCACCTGTATCACGATGGCAAAACCCACTGCCCAAAAGATAATTTTTTTCATTTTATTCCTAAACCGTCAATATCAATCGGCAATCATATCCATATATGACTTGAATTTTTAATGGCACGTACAGACTAATAATCTCGTTTGTAGAGGTGCTATTAAGTAAAAATCACTACAATATCTCCATTCATTACAAGATACCAAGGATACACCATTAAATCTCCTGTCAATAGAAAACCTGCACCAAAACAAGATTTTAAAAAACCTCAACCTCATTTTGCCCGTAAAGCACCTCCGAAAAAAGAGAACATCGAAACAACTCAAAAAAATGAAATCAAAGCGATGTTTATGAACTGGTTCAAAAGCAGCCAGGCATCTGCTGGTTACGTCATGAGCAAACAAGACGTCATCCGAGCTATTTTGAAAAAACTCGATTCAAAACAAGATCGCCCTTTTCAGATTGCAATGGATGAGCTAAAACATGATGGGATGATCGAGATCAAAGAAGACGGAGTTACCGTTGTATTAACCCAAAAAGGTGCAGAGAAGCTCTAAGCCTCTTAGCATTAGGCTATAATACAACAACTAAAACAAGGTTGCTTTCGCATGTCTAAACATCCAACTCTCCTTCAGCAATTTCGCTCTTTTTGTTTTCAGAACAACGCTATCGATATTGAAAAAGCGATAGAGTACTTCGCCGTTTTCGGAGGGATGGGGTACAGTGTCGATATGTCCAAATCTCTCGAAGAGCTGATCGAAGAGAAGGTGCTCAAAAACTACCGCTACATCCACGGCGATTTAACCAAAATTACCCAGAGCAATAAAGCGCATCATGCTCTTCTCACCGCCGTTGCTCTTGGGGACCGTCGGGAATATTCTGCCTACCGTCGTGCCAATCTAACACGTAAAGAGGGGGAGGAATCGGCTGCCTTTTTGATCAAATTCGGTCTCATCTCGCGACAAGCATCTCAAGCTGATCCCATCGATGAAACAGAAGAGGTATCTGAGCGTCTCATCTTTACCGCCCCCTTTTTGCGTTTTTGGTTCTCTGCCGTATCACCTTATTACAAGGGGATCAAAGAGGGTGATTTCGTTGAGATGAAAGAGAAATGGGAAAACAGCAAACAGAGCTTTTTCGATCACATTTATGAAGCCCTTGTCATCGCCCTCATCAAAGAAAGTTTCAAAGAGGACTGGGTGGCAAAAATCGGCTCCTACTGGGACAAAAATACCGAAATCGAAATTTTGGGTAAAACCAAGGGGGATAAGGTGATTGTTGGATCGTGCAAATACTCCAAAGCCAAAGCCAACAAATCTGAACTGAGTAAACTCCAAGAAAAATGCGATAAAGTTAAACTCAAAGCGGATATTTTCGTCATCTTCTCAAAAAATGGATTTTCGAGCGAGTTTAAAAAAGAAAAGAGCGAATCGATCAAGCTCCTCTCCCTCAAAAACCTCAAAACACTTATGGAGAATCTTAGCGATAAAGATCTTCTTGTAAATACAAATAAAAAATACTGATGAGCTATTTTCATCTCGAATCTCTGAATCGAGATGCCTATATCGCTTCAATCGCTACATTTCAAGATCCTGAAAGTATCCGTTTTGCCAAACAATCGCTAGCATGGTGGGATCGCCATTTCAGTTGGAATGCACAAGGATGCGCAGTACTCTGTGATGAGAATAATGAGCATCTGTGCTATCTGTTCTCAAAAATAGATCGCTACGGCGAATACATCACCCTCTATAACCTTTTTACCCCCGCTATCGAGCAACGCAAGGGATATGCTACCCATATGCTCCGAATGATACTCGACCAAGCACTTGAAAAACATGTCCGGCGCATCACATTTTCTTCGGTTTCAGCATCACTTGATTTTTATCAACTACTCGGTTTTATCTATTGGGGGGTGAACGATATCGGTGATTACTATTGCAATATTCCCTTGCCTAAAAGTGGACTCGATGGGATAGAATCAATGACAAAAGAATCAACACTAGAGGCACTCATTGGGTCAAACCTCACCAAAATAAATGCTAAAATCGATGGAAATGAGCGCCATCTCTCCCCTGCTCAAATCCTCGTCTATAAAGCAGATATTCTCAAACTCGGAAAGAGTTACGTTCGAGGTGAGCTAAAAATACTCAAAGATTTATCCTAATCTCCAAGGAATAATGGAGTAAAATTTCAAAAACACACAAAGGATCATCATGGCATGGGCAACTGCACGGCATATTTTAGTAAACACCGAAGATGAGTGTAACGCACTTAAATCTGAGATTGAAAACGGAGCTTCTTTCGCTGAAGTAGCGGCAGATCACTCCCAATGCCCCTCAGGACGAAAAGGCGGTGATTTAGGGAAATTCAGCCCTGGTCAAATGGTAAAAGAGTTTGATTCGGCTGTATTTAACGGTGATGTCGGTGTGCTCTACGGTCCAATCAAAACGCAATTCGGCTACCACCTGCTCGAAGTAACCGCGAGAGGCTAACCGCCCTTCCCCTTCGGCATACTTCTAGGTGCCGAAGAAATTCAACCTCTTTATAAAATTTCTCTCCTGATTGTCAAAATCAAATATAGATTAATTTAGTTTTTAAATATTTCTATTAGCTTATACTAACTATCATAATGTAATTTTGTTTATTTTTATAACCTGCCTCCAAGTAAAGCTCATAAAGGAGTAAATTATGGAAGATTCATTTATGTTCTGGGGAAACAATCTCCCATCATTTGATAGCATTAGCAATGGTCTCTTTCTGGGGATTATAGCAGGCATTGGCGAAGCGGCTATTGTTCACTTTATCTTAGATATTTTCGGTGTATTTGAAAGAGGGCCTATTTTTGGATAATCTACACTTAATTGCCTATTAATAGAAGTGTGACTAGAATAGTTAACTTCCCTTATAAAGGTAATAGATGCAGAAATATATCCATTATGATCCCTCCCCTGAAGACATTCATTCTTTTCATATGCAAGTCACTTCAGATAATGCTCACCATTACTATAAAATTCACCTCTCAGAACTCACAGAGGGACAACGCAAACGCATCTCCCAAAAATTTGGGGTTATGCTCAATATTTTAGAAAGTGAACCCTATCTTATACTGGTACGGATTAGCGATATCTAAATCGCACTGCTTTGATTTTACCCTCACACGCCGCTATAATGCGGTATGCAAAACTCCTCAGAATCTTTTTATGATGTGATCGTAGTCGGTGCCGGAGCAGCCGGTATCATGGCTGCTATTACCGCTGCACGTAGGGGAAAGAAAGTACTTCTGTGTGAAAAACTCTCAAAAATCGCCGCCAAACTCAAAGCAACCGGCGGTGGGCGCTGCAATCTCACCAATACCCTCTCCAATGAAGATTTCATGGCGCGTTTCGGTCGCAATGGACGCTTTATGACCCCTGCACTTAATGCGCTCGATCATCGTGCACTCATCGCTTTTTTTAGTGAAATCGGTGTTGAAAGTCACGCACCTGATGGGTATCGGGTATTTCCAATCTCCCACAGTTCGGTGAGTATTATCACCGCGCTAGAAGAGGAGATGCAACGGTTGGGAGTAACGCTTTTAACCTCTTGTCGTATCGAAACATTAGAATATGTGGGTGTGAAGGTTTCTGGAGTCAGTACGGCAGACCAAATATATAAGGCCACCAATGTCATTATCGCTACTGGAGGACTGGGATATCCGCAACTAGGCGCTGAAGGGGATGGATTTACCCTCGCTTTAGGAGTCGGACACAAAGTGACAGAACTCTATCCTGCTATGATGCCGCTTCGTACACGTGAAACGTGGGTTGAACAGTGCCGAGCGGACACTATAGCCAAAGTAGAAATCCGTATTGATCTGCCTAAAGCCAAAAACATCCGCGCCTCAGGAGATCTGATCTTCACCCAAAACGGTATTCGCGGTCCCGTCGTCCTCGATGTCGCCCGAGAAATTACCCCTTTAATCGAGAAGTACGGATCTGTCCCTCTCCTCATCAAGATGACCAAAGGGCTCAATGATGAGCAACTCCTTACTCACATCAAAAAAGAGATCGACCGAAATCCTGAGCAATCTATATTAACTCATATAAAAACATTACTCCCCGAATCTCTCTGCCGAGTGCTCTGCACTCTTGCTAGAGCCGACCCCGACATAGGATTTAATAAATTAGAGGGAGTAGCACGGGATCGTCTCATCAAACTCCTAGCATGGACACCCCTCACGGTTATCGGTCATGACGGATTCAAAATGGCGATGATCACTCGAGGCGGAATCTCGCTCAAAGAAATCTCCCCCGATACGATGGAGAGCAAAATACTCAAAGGACTCTATTTTTGTGGTGAAGTGATGGACTTAGACGGTCCGTGCGGAGGATACAATTTACAATGGTCATTTGCCAGTGGTTATTTGGCCGGACATTTAGGAACTACTATTCAATGATACGTCTTTTTTTCTTTTTTTTACTTTTAAGAACATTCAGTTGTGCGGATACTATTTATGACATTCGAGGATCTTCCCCTCTTTTAGATGCCAATATGACTCAATTTTTGAATACATGGCGTACCGATACACTCACACCTATTCAATCGGGAATCTACACTAATGTTATCGTCAACGGCAATCCAAATCACAAAAGAGTTGCTCTCACCTTCGATGATGCTCCTGATGACAACAACACCGATAAACTCCTCGATATTTTAGATTATCATGGAGTAAAAGCCGCATTTTTTATGATTGCTAGAACCATGGTTGAGGGTAATATCTCTGTAGTACAGCGTACGAACGATGAGGGGCATCTCGTTCTCAACCATACACTCAGCCATCCACGTCTCAGTGATCTCAATGAAAGTAGTATCGTATATCAGTTAGATCATGCTGCTGAACAGATCGAAAGTATTACCGGACATTATCCACTCCTTTACCGTCCTCCTTATGGCTCAATTAATTCCCTCGTCGTTGAGTCTACGAACAACCATGGACTCACCACCATCCTATGGTCACTCGATTCGCTCGACTGGACCCTTAAAGATTCTGATGCAGTCGTAGAAAATGTCATATCCAATGTTCGTAATGGCGATATTATCCTAATGCACCGAAACGCAACCAGTGTAGCATCCCTATCTGAAATGATTGAAGAGCTCAAAAATAAAGGGTATCTCTTTGAACGACTCGATGAAATGCTTGGGATTAGAGCTTATCGCTAAAATCACGCTATAATTACATAATCATTTGCGTTTTCGGTCTACGCTTGAGACTCTTCACCGACCGCTTATCCCCACCTCTATTATGAGGCTTATGTACCCAAGGACTATTTTTATGTCATCGACACCCATCAAACGCCAGAATCATCGTATCCACCCATGTAACCGTCCACGTAAAAATGAACTTATCCATTTTTTAATCGAACGTAACGCCGGAAAAAAGATTCTAATTGTCACCTCTAATGACTCTGGAGAGCTTGCAACACTTTTTGCAGGAAACAACATCACCGTATTCAGTGATACTGAATTGGCAAAAGCTGCGGATCTACGTTGTGAAGTGCTCATCAGCTACGATCTTCCTGATAAAGCGATCGTCTATATGTCGCGTTTTGCACGCTCGAGCGAATATGCCCTCATCACCCTGGATGAAGAGGATCAAAAACGACTCTATCCTATCGAACTTCTCAACGGACGCACCATCACTCAAGAGGTAGTCAAAGGATTCGAACCTGATTTCGGCATCGCAGTTGACAATCAACAAAAAGCCGAAGCAAAAGCACGTCGTGAAGAGCGCGAAGCTCGTGATGCTACGGATCCGAGAAACCGTGATAAAAAGCCAGTTCGTGATACCCGTCCTGAACGTCTTCGTGAAGATTCACGCGGGGACAAACGCCCTCCACGAAATGAAGGGGATGGTTTTATGGCTAAAAAACAACACAACGCCAAATCTCGCTTTGTCGGAAAAGATGAAAGCGGTAAGCCGATCTTCGAGGGTAAAACTCGCGAGCGCAACCATTACATCGACGGAACACCGCGCTCCGATGCGGAAAAAGCAACTAGAACACCGTACAGCAGTAAACCAAAATTCTTTGGTGATAAAGAAAAAGGTTCTGATGAGAAAAAACCGTATGGGGATAAAAAGCCTTACGGCGATAAGAAACCATTCGGAGATAAAAAACCTTATGGAGATAAGAAGCCTTACGGTGACAAACCTGCCTTCGGTGAGAAAAAGCCTTACGGGGATAAAAAAGCGTTTGGGGACAAGAAACCTTATGGAGACAAACCCGCTTTCGGAGAGAAAAAACCATACGGTGATAAGAAACCGTTTGGGGACAAGAAACCTTATGGAGACAAACCCGCTTT
>NZ_JAQTYM010000021.1:0-4671 GCF_028688295.1 Sulfuricurvum sp. | reverse complement strand
ACGGGGATAAAAAAGCGTTTGGGGACAAGAAACCTTATGGAGACAAACCCGCTTTCGGAGAGAAAAAACCATACGGTGATAAGAAACCGTTTGGGGACAAGAAACCTTATGGAGACAAACCCGCTTTCGGAGAGAAAAAACCATACGGTGATAAGAAACCGTTTGGGGACAAGAAACCTTATGGAGACAAACCCGCTTTTGGGGAGAAAAAATCATACGGTGATAAGAAACCGTTTGGAGATAAGAAACCATACGGAGATAAAAAGCCTTATCAGGATCGTAAACCCTCAGAAGCTCCAACGGCACCGAAGCGTGCACCTCGTCGAATTGATGTTAAATCGTTCAAATCGCCAAAAGATAGCGAATAAAGTCTGATAAATCGATCTACTTAATGGTGTATTAACGCTAGCTAAAATACAATACCGGCATAACAATCCGATGAAGGAGAAAACATTGGCAGGTATTTCGACAAAAGGGAGATATGGCCTAGCAGCCATGTATGAATTAGCACTTCATTACGGGCAAGGGCATCTTCATATTCGTGATATTGCTGAAAAAGCCAATATCCCCCAAAATTATCTGGAACAAATTCTCGTAACCTTGCGCAAAGAGGGGATGATTCAGAGTATACGAGGAGCTGGTGGAGGTTATTTACTGACAAAATCTCCAAATACCATAGCAGTTTTTGATATATTAGTCGCATTAGAGGGAGAGCTTTGCAATCCTTCAGATGAACGACTGCAACCAATTTTACATCTTTACTGGGATCGGATTCGAAAAGAGATGAAAGGTGTTTTTAGTGAAACACTCCAAGATCTCGTCGATCAAGGCAATGAATTCGATCAGCAATCAATGTATTTTATTTAACTTCTAGTACTTGTGGTTGATACTGCGGCAGTTTTCCGTAGAGTTTAACCACATCTCCAAACACTATAACAGCTGGCCCATCAACATTTTTAGCTGCTTTTACTAATCCTGCCAACGTGGTAATAACACTCTTCTGTTCAGGACGTGACGCGTTCGATACGATTGCTACGGGAAGATTATGAGGAACTCCAATAGTATATGCTGACCTTTTAATCTTTCGTGCAATACTCAGCCCCATCAACACAACTGTAGTATGGTTAGAGAGTTTTAACAACGGTAGCCAATCAGTATTGAACTTTCCCTCTTGTAAGTGCGCCGATACAACTGAAAAACTTGTGGCATATCCTCTCGCGGTTGGAGGAATACCGGCACAGGCTGATCCACTGACAGAGGATGAGATCCCTGCAATTACCTCAACGTTATAACCTCTCTCCAACAAATAAAGTGCTTCTTCCGTTCCACGTCCGAAGATATACGGATCACCGCTTTTTAAGCGTGCTACGCTAAATCCTTGATCAGCATAATCAGCTATTAAGTGATTAATCCTCTCTTGGGTGATACTATGATTATTATTAGGTTTACCCACATAAATTTTACGTGTTTCTAAGGGAAGTAAATCCAGAATCTCTTTAGCTATGAGATTATCATATAAAACGATCTGGGCTTCTCGGATAATCCGATAGGCTTTGAGTGTCAACTGTTCTACGTCCCCTAGACCACAGCCTACGAGATATATTTTACCTTTTCTCGCCGAAAATATCTCATTAGATTCGGCTGAAATCGGTTGTAATATTTTTGTCATCCGATCCTCTTTATCAATTTTTTAATAGCATCCAATAATGCGTTGATATCCTCTATTGCTTGCGAATAATGGATACTGATTCTCAGCCAACCAGGCTTTTCTTCGAAGGGTGTATCATCCTCCAATCCTAATAAATCATGTCCGTAAGGTCCGGCACATGAACATCCCGCCCGTGTTTGAAACCCTTTTGATTCTGACAGCAGTGCACATAACACATACGGATCAATCCCCTTTACATTGAATGATACGATCCCTATATTTTCAGCCTTTCTACAGCCGTAACAGGTTGTTCTGTCAATCTCTTTTAATCCTTCTATGAAATGTCCGTATAAACTTTTTTTACGTTCTGCTATCCACTCAAATCCGAGCTCATTACGAAGTTGATACGCGAGTGCAGCGCGTATCAGTTGCAATATCCCCGGTGTTCCTGCATCTTCACGATCTTCAACACCATCAATAAAGTAATGACTTGTTCTGCTAACATAACGTACCGTTCCACCTCCGGCAAAAGTAGGTTTAGCCTCCATATCAAAAAGATTTTTTCGGATTGCCAATAAGCCACATGAACCAGGACCTCCCAAAAGTTTATGTGGGGAATAAAACATGGCGTCGTAGAGTTCGCACGGGATATTGATATACGGAGAGGAAGCGGCCGCGTCGAAACAAACAACCGCTCCGTAACGACGTAACAAGGCCGATATCTCTTTGTACGGTGTGATCGTACCGGTCACATTCGACGCGATGCAAAATGTGCCGATGATCTCCCGACCCGCATTGAGGCGCAGAAGCGTCTCCAGCTGTTCAAGATCGATCAGCCCTTTAGCATTAAGCCCGACTCGAACCGTTTCACACAGCGCCTCGCGGTAGCTGATCTCGTTGGAATGGTGTTCATAGGGTCCCACAATCACCAGCGGCATATCACCCGCAAGCGGCAAGCTGATATAACGGCTTCGCGTCGCGGGGGGGATATAGAGTCCCAAAATTTCCTGCAAACGTTTGATCGCTCCCGTCGCCCCGCATCCGCAGGAGATCAATGCAAACTGCTCATCCAGCCCCAAAAGATTTTTAAGATGTTCACGCGCGCCCTGATAATAATGATCGGTTTTTTCGGCCATGGAGGCCTCTTTGGAGTGGGTATTGGCGTACGTTTCCAATACCTCCCGTATCCGCTGCTCTATTGGCTCATACGCAAGTCCGGACGCGGTATAGTCAAAATAGTATTTTTTATGAATTCCGATAGTGTGTTCAATAATCTGAGTAAATTTGTCCCCCTCCTCAAGAAGAGGTCGAAAAAGTTGATTCATTATGGTATTTCTCCAGTAAATAATTTCCAAAATCAGCGCTGAGGCTTTTTTCATAATCAAAAATAAGGGATTCGATCAACGGTGCCACCTCCTCCGGAGCCACTTTGACTCCGGTTTTGATCGCAAAACGGCTCTTTTCACCCTCAAGATACCCTCCGACGATCAGATCAAACCCTTTGAGCCGATCATCCCCTTGTTTGATAATCGTCCCGACAAATCCCATATCAACAATGTGCGGATGGGCACAGGAGTTGGGACATCCGTTGATACTGATGCTCACAGGCTCCGTAAAATCGGGAAAACGGGTTTTCAAATACTCCACTGTTTCGATGGCCAGTGCTTTGGTTTCGCTCACCGCGAACTTGCAAAAATCAAGTCCGGTACACGCCAACGTCCGCGCTTCAAAAACCGACGGCCGAGGATGAAATCCGACCCCTTCGAGGCTCTGAACCATCGCTTCGGTAAGATCGGTTGGGGCATTCAAAATCACAAAATTTTGCGCTGCGGTAAGGGTAAGCCCCTCGGCTTTGTAAAACTCCAAAATACCGCCCAGTTTTACCAGCATCTCTCCGCTGATCCGTCCGCCGGTGAGGGCGCATCCGATGAGGGAATACCCCTCTTTTTTTGCGGCACTAACTCCGAAATGGCCTCGGCGCGGATAGGGGGTAAACGTCTGTGCGTTAAAACGCTCCAATTTTACCCCGGCTCTCTCCTCCACTTCACTGATAAAATGCTTGACCCCCCAGGTTTCAACCAAATGGCCCAAGCGGGCTTTGGATCGGTTGCTTCGACACCCGAAATCACGGTAAAGAAGGGTGATCACCTCTGCGATTTTGACAATATTGCTCCGGTTGATGTATCCGATAGGGGTGGCAATACGGCGATTGCTTGCCTGCCCTCCTCCAACACTGACGCAAAAGTGGATCTGTCCGATGCTGTTTTTTACGGCGCTAAAACCCAAATCCTGTACTTCGTGATGGGTACAGTGTTTGGCACAGCCGCTCACCCCGATCTTAAACTTACGGGGGAGATTTGAAAAGGTCCGATTTCCCCGATAAAGCTCATTGAGCGCACTCACAATATCACGCACGTCATCGATCTGATCGTGATCCATCCCGTTTATCGGGCAGCAAATAATATTGCGCGGGCAATCTCCGGCCGCTTCAAGTGTACTGAGTCCGACATCGGCCAAAGCGTCAAAAATTGCAGGGAGATCCGCAACCCTGATCCAGTGAAATTGGATATCCTGACGGGTCGTCACATCACCCGTATTGCGACCGTACTTGATCGACAATTCTCCCAATACTTTTGCCTGTTTGGGAGTGATGTATCCCCCCTCAAGTTTGACGCGCAACATAAAATAGAGGCTCTCATCGTCAGAGCCTTGCAGGTTTTTGTTTTGCGTATAGAGGCCGTACCATTTAAAACGGTCGATGTCGTCGGGGTGAATCTCACCCCCGTTTAGGGCATACTCCCGGATCGACTCTAAAACATCCAATCCGTCTTTTTCATTTTTAATCCGTTCGACGCGTTCCGCCTTTGATTCGGTCGCCATGTGTTTACTCCTTAAATAACGATTCCGACATCCCAGTGCGGGAAATGGCGGCGGATGAGGGCATTGAGTTCTACTTCGAACGCCGACGTCCCTTTTTGCTCTCTCTTTGTTTCGGCACTGCCGGTGATCATCCCCGCAGCTAC
>NZ_JAQTYM010000020.1 GCF_028688295.1 Sulfuricurvum sp. | reverse complement strand
GTATGCATGAGAGAGCGTTCATACCCTTTTGCATGGTAGTGTTCAGAGCCTTTTGTAAGGAGTGAAGAACCCAAAAACGATCCGATGTTTCGTAGGCTAACCGTGGCACGGTTTTCGTATTCATCGAGAATGGCATACGCATTTTCAAAAGAGCGTATGGAGGCATTAAAATCACCGTTGACCTGCTGAAGTCTGGCAAGATTAAGCCAGTGCCACATCTCTTCATCATCATCGGTCTCATTTGTGAGGGTAGCGAGCGTCATAGGAAAAGTGTTTTCAGAAAGGGAGTTTCTCAATTGAGGTGACGTGAGTGAAGCGGCAAACGTAGATATCTCAAAGCAAATGAGTGTAAAGAAAATAATTTTATGCAGGTGAGTCATGTGTTAAATTATAGGGGTTTAGGTTTAAAAAGAGTTGAGGATTTGATCAAGTTTCTGAGGGCTAATCCTAAAAATATCCCGACGGAATCGGCAATGATATCTTCGAATGAGGGGTAGCGTGTCGGTAGAAATGCTTGTACTACTTCAATGAGGACGCCATACGCGATGAGGGTGAGTGTGATACGTTTAGGAGTGTGGGAATAGGCGAATGTATAGAGAATCGATAATACACTAAATGCTACAGCATGGTTGAGTAGATCGCTTAAGGAGACGATTCGAGGGAGATCATTATAATCGGGGAGGAAGGCTAAAACAGAGATGGAGATAAGGGCACTAAAAAAAAGAGTGCGAAAGAAAAAAATCAATTTTTCATCGCCTTGATAAACGATTCATAGATATTTTCGAGTTGGAGATCTTGTTCAAGTATTTCGGTGTTATCTTGAACCATATAGTGTTCCAATACGGCAACACGTCGGAGGAGATACTCAAACATCTCTTTGTTAATATCGGGAAGTTTGTTATGGCTGAACGGATCTTTGTCGCGCCCTTTTTGGATAACGTGAGCGGGGATACCGATAGCGGTGCTGTTGTCGGGAACTTCGCGGACAACGACGGAGTTGGCTCCGATTTTAGAGTTGGCACCGATGGTGATATTGCCCAAAACTTTGGCCCCTGCACCGATAACAACGCCGCTACGGATTGTAGGGTGGCGTTTGCCCGCTACTAGGCTTACTCCGCCTAGCGTAACCCCCTGATAGATTAGGACATCATCTTCGATAACCGTGGTTTGACCGATAACGACACCGAATCCGTGATCGATAAAAACACGTCGTCCGATCGTTGCCCCTGGGTGGATATCGATATTGGTAAAGATTTGATTGAGTCCCATGATGATACGAGCGATGGATCGGAATCCTCCTCGATAGAGGCGATTCGAGATACGGTACCAAAAGATAGCCCACACACCCGGATAGTTGAAAAAGAGTTCAATGCGAGAACTGATAGCGGGATCATTTTTATAAACGTTCGAAAAATCTTCGGCTATTTCAGAAAAAAGTCCCAAATTCAATCCTTATCGTGTGGTTCGGAGATACCCGTTTTGGTAGAGGTACATTTCGAGTTTTTGAAGTGTATCACTTTTTTCTTCTTCTGTCCTAAAATCAGTGATTGCCAGTTTATTTTTAAGGTTTGTCAGAAGTTTAGAGGCGTCATATCCAATATCTTCGAGGATATTGAGGATATTATCGGACTCGGTAAAGTTTTCAATTTCATATCCGGTATCACTGATGAGAATGGTACACTCACTCGGATGGGTAAAGAGATTGTGATTCATTCCCAACGTCTCTTGATACGCACCGACGTTGAAAAAGCCGAGGAAATACTCCTCTTCATCCAAATCGATGTCGTGCAGGTAGAGTGGAGCTTCGGGTTTAAAGCGGATTTCACCGTCACTGTCACAGGTAATATCCCAAAGCGAAGCGGCACGGATAGCGGGGATATCGAGACGATCAAGCGGCATAATCGGGAACTGTTGCTGTAATCCCCAGTAATCGGGGATACTTTGGAAAATTGAGGTATTGATCAAATAGCGCTCTTGGAGTTTAACCTGAAGACGCTCGATTTCCGGCATCGGGTTGTCTTGAGAGAGATAGAGCGATTTTTTAATAATTTGGTGTACTAAAATTTCGGCGTTTGAACGATCTTGAAGATCGATATGACCGAGATTAAAGAGGGTGAGGAGAGATTCCATGTGATCGAGCGCATCATGCATATATTCGATGCAGGTGCGTGGTGCGAGGAGGGAGTTAAGCTCACGTAACTCTTCGATAAGCGGTGGATTGTTCTCTTTGAGTTTGAGCGATTTGGCTTGATAATCGTGTGAAAACAGTTCGAGTACCGGAGCGATCAGTACCGAGTGTGATGCCACGATAAAACGTCCCGATTCGGTGAAGATATCAGGATGGGATACCCCTTTGGCGTTCATGATTTCACGAAGCAAGAAAACAACACTGTTGGAGAACTCTTCGAGGGTATAGTTGCGTAATCGCCCCGATGTGTGTTGAGAGTACTCAACTGCCAATCCACCGCCGATGTTGATGGCACCGAGTTTATCGGCTCCCATCTTTTTGAGTTCGGCATAGATATTTCCCGCTTCTCGCAAAACGCGTTTAAGGGTAGAGATATCTTCCATTTGGCTACCGACATGGAAATGGATCATGGTGAAATGCTCAACCAAATTGTTCTCTTGGAGCATCTTCATCGCTTCGATGAGTTCGGTGGAGGTAAGACCGAATTTTGAGCCTAAACCACTGCTTTTTGCCCAGATGCCGCTCCCTTCTGATTGGAGACGGATACGGATACCGATATTGGGAATTTTGAGATTACACGATTGGGCGACATCGATGATCCATTCAAGCTCACCGAGCCCTTCGATCGTAATGGTAATATTATGACCCATCTGCGCTGCCATGAAACCAAGACGTACCATCTCCTCGTCTTTGAATCCGTTAACGGTGATCGGGGCGCCTATTGCGGTTTTTGCCATAGCGATGGCCAGTTCGGCTTTTGAACCTGCTTCGAGACCATAGCCGTATTTTTCACCATGTTCCACAATCGCATCGACCGCTTCGGGAAACTGATTGACTTTGAGAGGAAAAACAGCCCGAAATTTACCGGTGTAATCGTTTTCAAAAATAGCCCGATGAAAGTTAGAGTACAAAAGATCGATTTGTTTACCGATCAAATGGGGAAAGCGTAAAATCAAGGGTCCGCGAAGGTTCGTTTTACGAACTTTCTGGGTAATTTCTAATAAAGAAGGGGAGCTCTTATAATTAACTTTGATCTTCCCTTGATCGATCATAAAGTTATTTTCGCCCCAAATGTCTATTCCATAGGTTTTCACATCGTCCCCTTTATACAAAAAAATCGTTTAATGGGATAAGAGATTCGGTTTTATCGACCAAATCTTTTACCCAAATACTGTTTTGAGCCAGTTCATTTTCACCGATGACGGCACAATAGCGGGCATTGATACGATCAGCTCCCTTGAGGTGCGCTTTCAGTGAGCGCGGCTCGTATTCGACGACGGCTTTTTGAGTGCGGCGTATTTTCTCAGCGGCCAAAAGGAGGGGGGTAATGGCTTCGGCATCCATAGCCCCGAAGTAGTATCCCTCGCGCACGGGTTCTGGCATCACGATGAGTTCCATCAAACGCTCAATTCCGAGGGCAAAGCCGACGGCAGGGGTAGGTTTCCCATCCAAAAATTCGATCAAGCGATCATAACGTCCTCCACCGGCAATGGCACTTTGGCTACCGATATTGTCACTGACGAATTCAAATGCTGTTTTAGAATAATAATCAAGTCCTCGTACGAGGTTCGTATCGATCTCATAGGCGATAGTGTGTTGATCCAAAATAGTTTTTAGGGTATCAAAATCGCTTTGGCATCCCTCACAGAGATTGTTGATCAATTTCGGTGCATTGACGTAAAGGTTCTGACACGCTTCATTTTTACAATCGAGGACGCGGATAGGGTTAGTTAGCTTACGACGTTCACAATCTCCACAGATACTATCACCGCAACTCTCGATAAAACTGACCAGTTTCTCACGATAGGCAGGCATACAATTTTGATCCCCTAGGGAGTTGAGTTTAAGGCGGTATCCGATCCCCAAAGCTTTGAGGATATCGGCAACCATCATAATCATTAATGCGTCTTCATAGACCGAATCAACGCCGAAACTTTCCACTCCGAACTGATGAAACTCTCTCAAGCGCCCTTTTTGGGGACGCTCATAGCGAAACATCGCTCCGTGATAGTAAAAGCGGTGGATTCCCCCTTTTTTATCGAGTTTGTGTTGGATAAATGCCCGAACAACGCCTGCTGTCCCCTCTGGGCGAAGACATACATCGTTTTCACCTTTGTCAATAAACTGATACATCTCTTTGCCGACGATGTCACTGGATTCTCCGACCGAGCGTTTGAACAGTGCCGTCTCTTCGAGCAGGGGGGTTTCAATGTAATGAAATCCGTATCGCTTGGCGATGGTAGAGGCAGTGGTAATAAAGTATTCAAAACGTTCATAGTCCTCGGAGAGGATGTCGTTCATTCCGCGCAAAGATTGGATCATAAGGCTCCTTTGATAAGGTTTGTAATTTCTTTTGTAATTGTATCGATAGATTGTGTCGCATCGATTACATAGGTTTGAATTCCGAGTGCATACGCCGAAGCGATAAGGGAGTCTTGGATACTGAGAAGATAGCCAACTCCACGTGATTCGATAACGTCGTGCTCTTTTTGGCTCAAGCGGTGGGCGAGCTCTTCGGGTGTGAGTTTGAGAATAAACACCACATCGGGAAGGGTTCCGTTGGTGGCGAGACGATTGAGCGATACGAGGGTAGATTCATCACAGAGGTTTTGGACACTCGCATACGCCATCCCCGATACGGCGGAGCGGTCACTGATGATGAGTTTATTCATATTAGGTAATATTATTTCTTCCGTATGCTCGGCACGATCGGCTAAAAAGAGTAAAATCTCTGCTATTTTGCTCTTTAGATTGCCGAACAGTACCATGTTACGGATTTCGATACCTGCAGGGGTTCCACCCGGCTCTTTGGTAATGAGTGCATTCGGAAAAAGGGAGCGCAACGCTTCAATCTGAGTGCTTTTTCCGGCGGTATCGATCCCCTCTATCGCAACGTACATGATTTCATACTCCCGATAACATTTTGGACAGGCTCAGGGAGCAAATGGACCGTTTTACCGTTAAATTTTAGCAAATTTCGGACGATGGAAGAGCTGATAAAGGCGTGTTTGAGTTTCGGCATTAAATAGACCGTTTCAATGTTAGGATCGAGGGAGTTATTGAGATAGCCCAGTTGAAGTTCAAATTCGAAATCACTCACCGCGCGTAGTCCGCGAATAAGAACCGTAGCTCCGAGTGTATTGGCTAGCTCGACGGTGAGATTATCAAATCCGACGACCTGAACCCGTTCTAAATCTTTGACTGCCAACTTAACCATGTCAACGCGCTCTTGCAAGGTAAACATTGGTTTTTTTTCTTGAGAATCGGCAACGGCGATAATCACTTCATCAAACAGTTTGATTCCCCGCTCGATAATGTCGTAATGGCCGTTGGTAATCGGATCGAATGTTCCTGGATAAAGGGCGATTTTATGCATTGTGGTCACTCCAGCGTTTATACAAATCGTTTTTGATACCCAGAAGATCGAACCATTTGCCGATCATAAAGTTTTCCATCGACTCCAAATCCTCTTGTTCACCATAATAAGCGAGTACAGGGGGGGCGATGATGACTCCCATCATGGAAAGTTTGTGCATATTTTCCAAAGCAATCGGTGAAAAGGGGATCTCACGCGGAGCCAGTACAAGGGTACGTCGTTCTTTTATCATTACGCTCGCGGCACGGGTAATCAGGTTGTCGGCAATGCCGCAAGCGATTTTAGCGAGGGTATTCATACTACATGGTGTGATGATCATCGCATCCGCACCATACGATCCTGAGGCTACTGAAGCCCAGATTTCATCATTTTTATGGAGCGTGAGGTTGTCCTCTTTTTCTAAAACGATATTGGCGTTATCGGAGAGTATCAGGTGTTTTTGCACATCAGAGGGGAGGGCATGGACCAGTTTAAGTCCTAACGCTGCTCCGCTCGCACCACTGATCCCTATGACGATTTTCATTGTAATTCCACCCGATTTTCTCCGATAACTTTAGACTTGACACGTTTGCCGTCACTTTTTTGGATCGTAATAATATCATAGAGTGACCCCTCTTGCGTCGCGGTTGCCCCAAACTCCACGATAACCCCATCACTTTTTATCTCGACAATCACTTTTTCGTTTTTTAATACCAGAGGCATCGTCTCAATATTACGGGAGGTTAGGAGCTGGGAAGCTCTGAGATTAGAGCGAAATCGAGAGGGTTGATCGGGGATTGCGCTCAGTGGTTTATCCTTGAATCTTGTGAACGGTGTCGGTTTGAGTAGTGTGTTGAATCCGCTAAGGCGTTCACGACGTAAGATTTTTTGGCTTGTGTGCAGAATATTGATGGTGGCACGCACCGAGTAGTCGAGATAGCGTCTCAGCCCGCTGTCATCAATGACATAAAAGGTTCCCACAGAGTGTAAGTATAAACGATCCTCAAAAATCCCTTTTAGTGTTTTTGTCATAGGGGGTAAGTAACCTCTAGGGGTTATAGTGATCTCCTTTAGGGTGATGGAAGGATAATGATGACGTAGCAGGGTCTCCAATTGCGTTTTTAGGGGGGTGAAATCAATAGGACTTTTTTTAGTAAAATTGACAAAACGGACGTTTTCAGAGGTGATGGTCATACCATTGAGTTCAAAACTTTTGACGATAACGTTTGAATCAACCCGATAAAGCGTTTTATCTTCAGGAATTTTGAGAAGTTCGAATTTTTTGGGTGAATCTTCAAAAAGATCGGTGGAATAAACAGTAGTGTTCTCAAAAAAATAGTTTTCTGCCAATTCATAGGCGTTGAGGGTAAAAAACGAGATAAATATGAGCAATAGTTTATACATTTTATAATTGTAACATAACGGAATTTGTTTTTCATCTCTCTTACGTTATCCTATGCCAATATTTTAGGCTCAAGAAGATTCAATTATGGTTTTTACACGATACGATTATTTGCCTGAGCTGGATTCATCGGAGCGTGAACGCGTCCGCAGTGAACAGGTCAATATCGCCTACAAACAAGCTTTTGCTTCGATTTACCCACTACTATTTGCTTCTGTTGCTGTTTATTTTATGTATTATCAAACCTTTTTGTTCACGAGTATAACTCTATGGTTTTTGTCTGTTTTAGTGACATTGGTTTGGCGGCTTTGGCTCCTTAGAGAGTATCAAAATAAACCGCAGAAATACAATACTGCTGTATGGGAAAGAAATTTTAAATATATGATGTTTTCTTCTGCTATTGTGTGGGGAACTACGGCATTCTTTATTTATCAAACTCCTGATACTCTCCATCAATTCTTTCTTATTTTTCTAATAGCAGGTATTGCGGCGATTGCGTCAGGGACCTTGGCATCACTGTTTTTAGTAGCAGTGGTATTTTTACTCTTACTTTTAATTCCTTTATTTGCAATCATGTTTTTGCATGGCGGGTTAGAATATCAAATGATGGGAATTTTAGTTGCCATCTTCTTTATCCTTTTGGTGAGTGCTGCCAAGCGGATTAATATGAACATCATGAATGCGTTAATATCGAAAATTCTTCACCAAAAAGCAACGGTAGCGCTGAAACTTTCCGAAGAACGCTTTGAAACAATCTTTAAAGAGGCTCCTGCGGGTATTTTTTATTATAACACAGAGCTGATTGTTGTTGAAACGAACAATGAGATGCTTCAAATTCTCAAAATTAGCCGTGAGAAGATGCTCGGATTGGATTTAAAAAAATTACCGGATGTTTGTTTATTTAGTGCATTACACTCAGCCGTTGAGGGTAGTAAAGGGTTTTATGAGGGACCCTACACGACAATGATTAATAATCTAAGTCTCCATATTAATTTACGTACCTCTCCGATTTATGATACGAATAGAGAGATTATCGGTGGGGTAGGGATCGTCTCTGACATTACCGATCGGATTGTTGCCGAGGAGAAAATGAAGCATCAAGCCTATTTTGATGCGTTGACAGATATACCTAATCGTGTTCTCTTGAAAGACCGGATTGCGCAATCGTTAGCGCATTATCGACGTCATGGTGCGATAATCGCAGTCATGTTTTTGGATTTAGACCATTTTAAAAGCATTAATGACTCTCTAGGACATCATATCGGAGATGCGTTATTGGTAGAAACCGCGCTCCGTTTAGTATCGATATGTCGTGAAGGCGATACTGTCGCCCGTTTAGGGGGCGATGAGTTTGTTATTTTGCTCAATGAACTTGGCAATGATCCTCATATTGCGGCAAAACATGCGGAAATGGTAGCAGAGAAAATTCATGAAATTCTCTCTGCCTCTTTCAATGTTGGAGAAATGGAAGAAATAGTGACCAGTTCGAGTATCGGGATTGCCTTGGTGAATTCACCGGAACAAAACTCAGATGATTTACTCAAATTTGCCGATACGGCAATGTATCAAGCGAAAAAAGAGGGGAGAAATACCACCCGTTTTTATCAAGAACAGATGGATCAATGGATCAAAAAACGGCTTTTTATGGAAAATGCGCTTCGAAATGCGATTAAAAATAGTGAACTTGAACTCTATTATCAGCCTGTTATTGAAATCGAAACGAAGAAAATAATCGGAGCCGAAGCCTTATTACGATGGAATCATCCGGAGATGGGTTTGGTGATGCCTGATGATATGATCTCTATCGCGGAAGAGAGTGGATTGATTGTCCCTATCGGCGAATGGGTACTGCGTGAAGCCTGTACTCAGTTTGTAAAATGGCGTGCTAATCATGTGACTAAATCACACATTCAGCGCATTGCTGTCAATGTAAGTGCCGTTCAGTTCAAACAAAGTGATTTCGTTGAAAAAATAATCCGTACTGTGGCTGAAACGGGGATCGTCCCCTCCATGCTTGAGCTTGAACTGACCGAATCAATGATTATTGATAAGGTTGATATCGTCATTGATAAAATGAATCGACTCCGTAGGGCTGGTATTTCACTCTCGATGGATGATTTTGGAACCGGGTATTCCTCTTTGGCTTATCTCAAAAAATTACCGTTTACGACACTGAAAATCGATCGAAGTTTTGTACGGGATATTATGAGTGATGCTGATGATGCGGTTTTGGTACAAACAATCCTCTCAATGGCCTCTATTTTTGAACTGGATGTTATTGCCGAGGGGGTTGAGACGATTGAGCAGTTTGAATTTCTGGAGAGACACGGATGCCAGTATTTCCAAGGCTATTTATGCAGTAGACCGGTTCAGGTTAAAACCTTTGAAGAGTTGCTGAACCACGATGTACAAAGTTGTAATACACACCTGTAAATCTTGCCACAGTTAGCTTTTATTAGAAAAATGGGCTGCTCCCAAAAGGGCAGTTTCAGGATTAAGTGAAACTTTGATCGGGATCTGACGTAGCATAGGTTCAAAGCGTCCTTTTGAAATAAACGCACGAAAGAAAGTATCGGTTTGCAAAAACGGTAATATTTTCGGCGCGATTCCTCCGCCGAGATACACCCCGCCAACACAGAGACACTTTAGGGCAAGATTGCCTGCTTCTGCTCCATAAATTTCAGAAAAAAGACGTAAGGTTTCGACGCAGAGGGGATCGTTCTCTTCGAATGCCGCTTTGCTGATAAGGGCACTTTTGTCCTCATTCTCACCTATATTGTTAAGTAAATCCGATTCAGCGGCAAAGCCGCTTTCTCTCAAATAATCATAGAGTGTTGAGACCCCTGGGCCGGATAATATTCGCTCTAGACTAACATGCTCAGGAAAACGTTGACGAAGCCACAGCAAAAGGGCATCTTGCTGAGGCGTTAACGGTGCAAAATCACAATGTCCCCCCTCAGAAGCGATAGGGTGGTAGTTTTTGCCATCAAAATAGAGGATCGCTTCGCCCAAACCCGTTCCTGCAGCGATAACGGCACAATTGCCTCTTGCAGGTTTTGCATCGGGATTCAAATCGACAAATGCACTATCTTCCAAATGGAGCATTCCGTAAGCGGTTGCTTCAAGATCATTGAGCAGGTAGACCTGATCTACCCCTAAAAGTTCTCTCAGATTCACAGCTGAGATATCCCAGGGAAGATTGGTAGTTTGGCACCGTTCATCGATAATCGGACCTGCTATCCCAAAAGAGGAAGAGGTAATACAAGCATCTGGAAACATCTGCATAAATTCGCGAATGATATCGCTAAAGTTGGTATATGCTTGACTGGAAAATTGGTATTGTGCATAGAGCTCTAGAGCGTTTTCCTGAATCTCAAACAGTGCCAAAGAAGTTTTGGTTCCGCCAATATCACCTGCTAATATCATGTCACTACCTTTATTGTGGGGATAATAAATACATTAAGGCTTCAATAAACAATTCAGCCGTTTTTTCAGGAGGATACGTATACATCGCTTCCCATGCAGCACCACGGGAATCATCATAATTTTCTTCATGAGGGTGTTGTTGTTTCCATCCGATACGAACCGCATGACCGATGAGGACATCCAGAACCAAGTCGTTCTTGATCTGAAGATCGGGCATTTGTTTGGAGAGTTTCGAGAGGGATTTGATCACTTCGATGTTCAGCTGTCGGTACTCAGGTGCTTCGATACTTTGTAAAAGATCATCAACGCGGTGGGCAAAGCTCTGTTCACCTGCGGTAGAATCTAGGGTGAGTTCTGAGCCAATACGACTTTGTAAACTGTATTTGTCCCCGATTACCAGCCCGTTACATTGACGCAAAAGATGCCATACGTCTTTATAGAAATCGTTAGAAACTCTGCTGATCATTCCCTCTAAAACTCGCCATTCTAGCCAATCATCGTTGTGCAAAGAGGTGCTAAAAGGGGATTGGAGCGGCGTAGCATTAAGTAATGACACCCCTGAGGCATTGAGGTTTTCTTGGGAGTTTAGTTGCGATACTTCGAGGGAAAAAGAGCGCAAAATCGAATGTATCCGCTCATAAATATCATGCGGTGCAAGAGAAATCAGATGCTCGTACGCATCGGCAATAGAGAGTTCTCTTTCTCGGATAATTTGACCGACGAGAAGCTGAACAAAATACCAGGTACGAAGGGTGAGCATGTTGGTAAAGAGCTCTGGCTCTACCTGAATCAGTTCTCCCAAATAGATCATAATCTCTTGGGTTAAGACCCCCTCAGCCGCATTGTTTCCGCACGATTCGTTGATGATCTCTACGATAGTAGCATTTTTGAGTGGATTTGAAAAAGTCGCTTTTTCACTGTAAGCTCTTCCGATAGCAAGGCGTTTTTGGTGGATGATAATATCCAGCAGAGCATCTTCGAGTTTATTATCATATTTGCCCAAAACTTCCGCAAATCTACGGACATTATTCCAATCTTGTTTGAGCGCTACCGATTCATAATGGTGTTCGATAATATTGGAGTAGGGATGGGCGAAATCTTCTTTACCTAGGTGATGAAGATTCAGGTTTTGCAGCTGCGCTTCATGGATATTATCGATCCTCTCAATACTGGCATTGGATAAAATCTGCTTTAATGATCCTGTTTTAATCGTTATCGCGTTACATGATTCTTTTTGCAAATCATAGAGGAGTTGAAAAATAACCTCTTTTTGGTTATCGCTCAGCATATCTTCACGTACAAGAAACGGGAGGAGAGGTTGACCGTTCTGATCCCAATGGGTCGCGAGAAATTTCAATGATGAACGAAAACGTTTCACCAATAGGGTATTGTCATAATTGAAATAGAACCCTTTTGGATTGAAATAGTAAGGAAGAAATACAATTTCTTGTTGCTCAACGAGGTGGAGACGTGCCGTGGTGATGGTTCTAGCGGCCATCATCGGACGGCCGCTTAGTCCTAGTTTTGTGTTTCTCCCCAGAAGGGTATGGATTTTAGAGAGCTCTGTTGCGTGCATCACTTGTATCGGGTGCAACTCTTCGAGGGTTTCGCTGTAGATTCCGTTATCGAGAAGTTTTTCTTTGACCGTCTCATTTTCCGCGATCAGGGTAACGAGTGGGTGTACGGTCCTCTTTAGTGCGATCCGTTCGCGTCGACACAACGGATCGATATCGTGAGGATGAAGGAGAGAATCTTGGATAAGGTCACTAAGGATAAAAAGGCTCTGCGCCCAAACGAGAGGGATATTTTCATTGGGAATTCTCAGTTGACTTTTTGGATTCTCTTTTTCGGCATCGATCAGCTCTTTGGGGACGAGGTAGAGCTCAGGCAAGAGTTTTTGTCCATGGTGATCTACAAATAGGGGTTCGAGTTTCTCTCGCCATACTTCTACCTCTTGAGCATCTTCACGCATGTGGGCATCTAAGAGAAGATAGGTGAAAAAGAGGGGCCATTCGGACTCTATATCGGCAAATTCACGTAATTCGGAGGGTTCGTAGTGAAGACGTGAAGGGTCTTCAATACTGCTTTGATGTCCATCGAGTAAAAATCGTTTGCATCCGTAGTTCCCTGCTAGTTTTTTGATGATTTTGTGGCGTGTCCGGTCGATGAGTGATTCATCCTCGATGGCATAAGCGGGGTAGCCTATAATACTCAGCAAGGCGGCATCGGTCTCTTTTGAGTTTGATTCACGCGGGAGTAATCCGTGCAGGGTAAAGCGTGAGCGTGCAATGTCGCTTGGGATAACGTGAATGATCCCCTCATGACTCGCAACATTTCCAAAAAGGTTGAATCCGCTCATCGCTTCCAACGCTGCTTTTGCCATACCGACTGAACTGCAGTTGATCTCAGTCGTCCCATGGTTGATCTTGTTTCCTCTCTCCCAAATACCGTAATCGGCAGTGCAATAGGTGTGGCTTATGTAATGGACGAGGTTTTGAACAAAATTGACTTCATCCATGGTGTAAATGAGCTTTAGTCCTGAAGCAATCATTTGCGCCATCATTAAAAGGTACAAAGAGGTCGCGTCAAGCTGTAAATGCCCCCATTCATCATCTCCGACAACCGCTAAACCGCTAGAGGTTCCATATTTGGCATGGAGAGCATCGGTGGGATTAAGGGTGGTTTTGAAGGTCTCTACACGATTGGATTGGCGCATCATCGCCATTAACAGACCGCGCATCAGTTTAACGACGCTTTGGCTGAGGGTATAACTGCGTACATCATCAGGGTTGTGTTTGCGATACGAGAGAGAGAGTCCCCAAACCGATAGGATACTGTAAACATTATCTCTCACCCACGCATCGGTATAATCACCATGAGCGGTTATCGCTGTACTCGCAGGTAAAAGACCTGTGATAGCGTCTTGGCGAGAGAGGATGATCGAATCAATTGAAAGGTAGTGTTTTTCGAGTAAAGCGTTGAGTTGTTCTGAATGCATTAGGGACCTATTTTATCGATTATTATGTATGTGAGCAATGGCTTCGTTGCAAAGGTGTGTAATATGTTTAAAATCTTTCACGTGCAAGGATTGCTTAGGAACGATCCAACTTCCCCCCGCACACAGTACATTGGGGAGTTTTAAAAAGTCGTTGATATTGTTAAAATTGATCCCTCCGGTAGGACAAAAACGCATACTCGGAAATGGACCGTAGAGAGCGTTTAGTGTATCGACCCCTCCGACGGCGGTTGCCGGAAAGAGTTTACAGTATTCAAATCCGTTGTTAAGAGCGAACATCACCTCAGATGCAGTAGCGACACCGAGGATTAGAGGGGTATTAAGTTCAGATGAGGCATCCATGATCTCTTGGTTAATTCCCGGACTAAAGACAAACTGTGCACCGTGATCGACTGCGCTTTTAAATCCTGCTCGGTTGATTACCGTTCCCGCGCCCACCGCCATCTGCGGATACTCTTTGGCAATAATTTCGATCGCTCTCAATCCCGCTTCGGTGCGAAGAGTGATCTCCATAAGGCCAACTCCCCCCTCTAGCAACGCTTCAGCGAGGCTCAATGCATCATCAGCATTGTCGATGGCAATCACCGGAACGATAGGGGAGATATTCATTACATCATAACTATTCATGCGCGCTCTTCTCCAATGGACTCAAAAATTCCGGCTCCCTCTTCAGCGCTTTTGACCGAAGATCGGATCGCACTAAAGAGTTCCCGACCAAATCCGTAGCGGTTATGTTCCATATCAGCTACATGTCGTGATCGTTCCTCTAATATTTTTGGATCAACCAAAAGGGTAATTTCCCCTTTTTGAACATCAAATCGAATTTTATCACCGCTGTTGATTTTTGCCAATACCCCTCCGCGAGAGGCTTCAGGACTCATGTGGATGGCTGAGGCAACTTTACCTGAGGCCCCCGACATACGTCCATCGGTGATGATAGCAACATTAAACCCTCTCTCTTGTAAAACACCCAGAGGAGGCATGAGGCCGTGAAGTTCCGGCATACCGTTGGCACGAGGTCCCTGAAAACGGACAACGGCGATAAAGTCTCGCTCCAGTTCTCCTCGTTTAAATGCCTCTTGGAGTGCTTCTTGGGAATCAAATACGATCGCTTCGGCTTCGATGATCAGATTTTTGTCTTTGAGCGCGGAGGTTTTAATAACGCTTCGCCCGATATTACCCACGAGAAGTTTAAGACCCCCCTCAGGACTAAATGGTGTTTCGGCGCTCGAAATCACTGAGGTATCACGTGAGAGGTGAGGCCCTGAAATAAACGCAAATCCAGATTCAGAAAGGGTGGGTTCAACGCTATAGCGATCCAGTCCACGCCCCATAATTGTCTCAACATCATTATGCGCTAACCCGGCATTGAGGAGCTGATGGATCACGACCGACATACCCCCCGCATCTCTAAACGCATTGACATCGGCATTTCCGTTAGGATACATACGGCACAGCAAAGGGGTAACTTTTGAGAGTTGATCGAAATCATCCCATGTGAGATGTATCCCAGCGGCTTTTGCCATAGCGATGAGGTGGAGGGTATGGTTGGTAGAGCCTCCTGTCGCCATAAGCCCGATGATCGCATTGACGAAACTGCGCTCATCGATCATCTCCCCGATGGGTTTGTAATCTCCGCTGATCTCTGTCATGGTTAAAATTCGCTTTGCCGCTTCAGCGGTAAGAGCCTCACGTAGCGGTGTGTTGGTGTTGACAAAAGAGCTGTTCGGGAGTTGAAGTCCCATCATCTCTAACAGCATTTGGTTGGAGTTTGCCGTACCGTAAAAGGTACAGGTTCCACTGCTGTGATACGATGCGGCTTCAGCTTTTAAGAGGGCATCTTCGGTGATGTTTCCTTTGGCAAACTCTTGGCGAATGTGGGCTTTTTCAGCGTTGCTGATCCCTGATGGCATCGGTCCGGCTGGTATAAATACAGCCGGAAGATGACCGAAAGTTAGTGCTCCGATCACGAGACCCGGTACGATTTTATCGCATATCCCAAGATAAAGAGCGCCGTCATAAACATTATGCGAGAGGGCGATAGCGGTCCCCATTGCGATATTGTCACGGCTAAAGAGGCTCAGCTCCATTCCCGGCTGAGATTGCGTCACTCCATCGCACATGGCAGGAACTCCACCGGCGACTTGGCACGTCGCTCCCGCGTCGGCGAGGGTACGTTTAATGAGGCTAGGGTAGAGTTTATAGGGCTCATGTGCGGAGAGCATGTCGTTGTAAGCGGTGACAATTGCGATGTTAGGGTTATGCAGTTGTGAGAGGGATGTTTTTCCCGCATCGTCCATAGGAGCCATCGCATGGGCGAGGTTACTGCAACCTAGCTTTTGACGGTTGACACCGTGTGTTTTTGCCTTTCCTAGACGTTGTAAGTAAAGAGCTCTGGTATGAAGTGAACGTTCTCGTATCTGTTCCGTGACACGTTGGATGATCGGATTCATGCGGTGTATACCTCTATAGGTGTGTATGGTTGATGGAGAATAGAGCGAATCGGCATCTCAAAAGTATCGTTACCCTCAAGTGCTTGATGATAGAGTTCACCCTTTTTATCCCCTTGAAAATGGAGATAGAGATGCTTTGCAGAGAGTATAGCACTCCGTGTTAAACTCATTCTTAAATGTGGAGCCGTAGAGGGCTCAATCGAAATACAAAGCTCATGGCTCTCATACGCCTCTTGGAGTTTTGGATTATGGGGAAAGAGAGAGGCGGTATGGGCATCCTCTCCCATCCCTAAAACGATCACATCAAAAGGGAACAATGATGCTTTGATGTTTTGAGTACAAGCGCTTTGGGCATCGTCTGCTTCAGCTCCCTCGATAAACATCCCGATAAAAGTGGCTTTGGACGCATGCCCTACCATGAGATTTTCTCGCACCAGTTTCTCATTGCTATCGATATGGTCTGCTCCGACCCAGCGCTCATCACACAAGCCAATTTTGACATTTTCCCAGTCAATATCTATCTGACTGAGGGCATGAAAGAGTTTTTTGGGAGTGCTTCCCCCTGATACGATCAGTGATGCAGTCCCTTTTTGTGAGAGGGCATCTCGTAGATTTTCAGCGATGGCATCAGCCAAAGATGCAGCTAGGAGATCATCACTCTCAAATCGGTGAAGATGGAGATTACTCATCATGCCAGCTTCTGCTATCGCGTGCGATCAATTCAACCGCAGCCGTAGGGCCATCGGTTCCTGCTTGATAGCTTTTCATCGGGATGATGTTCTCATGCCACCCTTGTAAAATGATATCGGCCCATTTCCACGCCGCTTCGACCTCATCGAGTCGCATAAAGAGGGTTGGATTACTGCGGATAACATCGAGCATTAATCGCTCATACGCCTCAGGTTTGCGCTCTTCATTCATCGGAGAATTGAGTTCTAAATCGACCTGTTGCAATCGCATTTGCTCGCTAAGACCAGGAATTTTGTTCATGAGTTTTAGCTCGATACTCTCTTTAGGCTGTAGTGAGATAACCAGTTTGTTTTCGGAAATACAGCTCCCTTTATTGGCAAAAATAGAGTAGGGGATCGATTTGAAATGGATAACGATTTCCGAATTTCGGCTTCGCATCCGTTTACCGCTTCGAAGATAAAAGGGTACGCCGTTCCAGCGCCAGTTATCGATATCGACACGAATCGCCGCATAGGTTTCGGTATTGCTGTGCTCTACACCCTCTCCCTCTTTATATCCAGGGACGATTTCACCGTTGCTGGAACCTTTGGTGTATTGGGCACGTACGGTTTTGAGCTGAATATCCGCAGCACTCATCGGACGGAGTGATCGGAGTACTTTTACCTTTTCATCCCTCACACTGTCCGCTTCGAGCGAACATGGAGGCTCCATAGCGATAAGGCATAATAGCTGCATAAGGTGGTTTTGGATCATATCTCGCATTGCGCCGTAATCATCATAATATCCCCATCTCCCCTCAACTCCTACCGCTTCAGCAACGGTGATTTGGACATGATCGATATTACTCGCATCCCATAGCGGCATAAAAATACGGTTGGAAAAACGTAACGCCATAATATTTTGGACGGTATCTTTACCCAAATAGTGATCGATACGATAAACCTGTGATTCTTCGAAATATTTCAACACTTCGACATTGATCGCCCGAGAGGAGTCCAAATCGCGTCCAATCGGTTTTTCCAAAACAACACGGCTTTGAGGGGTGATGAGATTCCAACCACTCAATGCTTTGCAGATAGCACCGAAAAAATCGGGTGAGGTAGAGAGATAGCTGATCCGATCGCGATCGGGATGCTCACCTAGCAGGGTATTGAGTTCACTATAGCTCTCTTCTTTACCTAAATCGAGAGTGACCACTTGGAGACGTTCTTTAAAGGTCTCAAATTTTGTTTCATCAAACTGCCCGAGAGCCAAAAACTCTTGGAGTTTTACTTTTACTAGGGCAATGTGTTCTTCTTGAGTTATTGAGGCTCTTGTTGTCGAGAGGATACGACTGCTGTGGTTTAGATAGCCGTCATTACAGAGATGGTATAACGCCGGCATTAGCTTACGAAACGCAAGATCGCCGTGTCCGCCGAATATAATCACATCACATAGATTTGATAGTTCGCTCATAAATACTCTTTTAGTGTTTTCTTATCGCCATTGTATCGAGTTTATAGTACGGTATATTGATTAATCTTTAACCATTGTAGAGAAGATTACCGTGTTGTAATCTGACATAATAGAGAGGGTTAATAACTCTTCTATCGGTAATGTGAGAAATTGTATTCAAAAAATGTTATGATTAAACACAAGCATTACAATAATCAATAAATGATTACAAAAGGAGCTTAATGAAAGCAGTGGTTATGGCAGGTGGATTCGGTACACGGATACAACCTCTTACAAATTCTATTCCTAAACCTATGTTACCGATTATGAATCGTCCGATGATGGAACATACCATCGTGAGTCTCAGAGATTTAGGGATCACTGAGTTTATTATTCTGCTTTACTTTAAACCTGACACCATCAAAGATTATTTCAAAGACGGAAGTGCATGGGGGATCAATATCACCTATGTTGTCCCTGATGATGATTATGGGACTGCCGGTGCGGTTAAAAAAGCCCAAGAACTTATCGGAGATGAAAACTTTATTATCATTAGCGGGGACTTGGTAACCGATTTTGATTTTCAACAGATTTTTGATTACCACAAAGCCAAAAACTCAAAATTAACCATTACGTTAACCTCGGTTGAAAATCCTCTCGAATTTGGAGTAGTTATCGCGAACGAAGAGGGAAAAATTGAAAAGTTCCTGGAAAAACCGAGCTGGGGTGAAGTATTTAGTGATACGATAAATACGGGAATATACATCATCGAACCTGAGATTTTAGAATACATTCCGAAAAATGAAAATTTTGATTTCGCTAAAGACTTATTTCCTCTTTTAATGCGTCAAGGGATTGATTTGATAGCAGGATACGCCAGTGGGTATTGGCGCGATGTCGGTAATCCTGAAAGTTATCGCGATGTTTATGAAGATATTCTTGCCGGTAAAATCAAATTTAACATCGGTGGCGAAGCGGTCAAATATCCCGATGGTGTATTGATTTGTGAAGAAGACAATACTCTCGATGATAGTGTCGAAGTGGTGGGGATCGTTGTGATCGGTAAAGATGTCGTGGTTAAAAAAGGCTCTAAACTCAGCAATGTCGTTATCGGTAACAACGTAACAATTGGGAGCTCTTCGAAGGTGGCCAACACGGTTATCTGGGATGATGTAGAGATCGGTAAAAATGCTAAACTCGATGGATGCGTTATCTGTTGTAACAACCGTATCGGTAAAAATGTTACCGCTAAATCGGGATTGATTTTAGCGCAAGGGTGCGAAATCGGAGAGTTGGTTACGATCGAAAAAGATGTAACCATTTGGCCGAATAAAGTGATCGAAGATGCAGCTATCGTCAGTCGAAGTGTAATTTTGGGGAGCAAATATAAAAATTCCATTTTTGAAGACGGAATGGTTATTGGTAAATCAAACATTGAGCTCTCGTGTGAAATGGCGACCAAGCTCGCAGAAGCATTTGGATCGCAGTTACCGATCGGATCGACGGTTTTAGTTTCACGCCATTACGATAAAAGCTCGCGGATGTTGAAACGGGCATTTTTAGGGGGTCTTCTCTCAGCAGGAGTCGATGTTGTTGATTATAATGCTATCCCCTCAGCCGTGATGCGTTGTAGTCTCTCATTTCATGATAAATACACTGCCGGAGTCCATTTTCACCAAAAGATCGATGATCCGACCAGTACCGTCATTACCTTCTATAACCAAGAAGCCCTTCGTATTAATAATGATGTTGCTAAAAAAGTGGAAAAAGCTTTTTTTAAAGAGAACTTTAGACGGGTTGATTATTCACAAATCGGACAAATTCATGAACTCGATCATAAACGTGAATATAATGAATATAAAAAAGGGATGGAAGCAATCCTCCATTCTCACCGTTTTAAATGTCTCGATTGTCGCATTGCGGTAGATTTAACACACGGACTTGCTTCAGAAGTTTTCCCGAGTATTTTGAATGATTTGGGGATCGAACATATTATGTTCAATGCGTATGCCGATGAGCAGCGTCTTTCAAATATCAATACGTTGGTAAAACGTTCTTACGAGGATATGGGAGCGGTTATTAATGCCCTTAAACTCGATGCCGGATTTATCCTCTATCCACACGGTCAGAGACTTGATATTATTTGCGATGAAGGAAAACCTCTCTCGAAACAGACAGCACTGTATGTCGTTTTAAACCTTCTAAATATGGATGCAAAAGCACATGGGACGAAGAAACGGGTATTCTTACCGACTTGGGCTGCGGATATTGTTTATTTTGATCACCTGATCATTGAGCGAGGGCAGTATGCGAATTTTAAATCATCTAAAATGAAAACGTATGATTTAATCGCGACAGGTGAGGGGAACTTTACTTTTAGTGAATTCGCAACTCATCGAGATTCGATGTACGCCACCTTGAAAATTTTAGAGATGATGGTAAATCATGGTGTTAAACTCTCTACGATCATTGATTCATTGCCGCAGTTTTTCTACACAACGATCCAAGTCCCTTGTACTCAGGCATTGAAGGGAAAAATGATGCGTAAATTCCTCGAAGATGCAAAAGGGAAAGAGTCTTCTACCCTTGATGGGGTGAAAATTTGGCTTGATAAAAATGATTGGGTACTGATGATACCGGATCAATATAGTGATCTTTTAAATCTCACGATTCAAGCTAAAAGCAATGAGAAAGGGGAACACTATACCCAGCTCTACACCTCAAAAATTGAGGAATGGGCGAAAGCATAATGGAGACGAATCCCCTCAATCTCTCCTTTTTTTGGCACATGCATCAGCCTGATTACCGGGGGAGTGATGGTGTTATGCGTATGCCTTGGGTGTTTTTACACGCCATTAAAGATTATTATGAGATGCCGTGGCTACTGAGTGAGTATCCGAATCTTAAAGCGACGTTTAATCTCAGTGCTTCACTGATAGAACAGCTTCAACTCTACCGTGAACCTTTAAAATTCGACTATTTTCTCTCTTTATGGATGATGCCCCCCTCACAATTGGAGGAATCGCAACGCGAATGGGTCATAAAAATCATCACCGCAATGCAGTTTGAGACAATGGTTCGTCCGATTGAGCGTTATGCACAGCTTTATTATCATACTTCTTTTAGCGATGATGAGTTGATTGATTTGGAAGTAGTTTTCATCCTTGCATGGTGCGGGAACTATTTACGCCTTCATAATGCCCTCGTGAAAGCATTATTGCTCAAAGGGAGAGGGTTTGATGCTGAGGATAAGAGAGGATTGCTCTCTACCTTAGGCAGTTTTGTTCAAGAGATTCTCCCTTTTTATGCTTCTCTTCAAGATAAAGGGGTAGTTTCTGTCTCTACGACCCCGTATTTTCATCCGATTTTACCGGTCTTACTCGATATGCAAAATGCCAAACGTGCCAATGCTGCTACCGATTTGCCCGAGGGGGCGTTTCCTCTTTATGAAGATGCGAATGAACATGTTACCCGTTCGATTGAGCTCTATCAAAAAACGTTTGGGTGTGCGCCAAAAGGTTTTTGGCCGGCTGAGGGTGCGGTCGATGAAAAGAGTCTTCGTATCTATAAAAATCACGCGATCAAATGGATTGCTACCGATGAAGCGATTCTTTATAAATCACTTCAACAAGAGACAGCTTCATTACGCTATAAGCCTTATATTTTCGATGGAGTATCGATTGCGTTTCGTGATCATGGTTTGAGTGATTTAATCGGGTTTGAATATCGTCATCGTTCAGGCGCTGATGCCAGTCGCCATTTTATGAAAGAACTCGAACAGATTGCCAAAACCAATCTAAATCCGAGTGTATTTGTGATCGTTGATGGGGAGAATGCATGGGAATTTTACGACAATAACGGATTGGACTTTTTCACCTCTTTGTATCATGAACTCTCTCTTTCTTCGTGGTGTAAAACGCTTACGATGGATGAAGTTTCATTGCTTGGAAATCAAGGTACGTTAGAGAATCTCGCACCAGGAAGTTGGATACACGGGACGTTTGATACATGGGTAGGACATCGAGAAAAAAACCGTGCGTGGGAACTTATCTTTCAAACGCAACGCGATGTTGCCTCAGCAACACTAAGTGATGAGGTGAGAGAAGTAATTAACTATCATCTTTTGGCTTCAGAATGCAGTGATTGGTTTTGGTGGTATGGTGAAGATCATAATACCGATTTTGCCGCCGAATTCGATGCACTTTTTCGAGAACACCTGATTCACATCTACACCCTTTTAGGCCAACCGATTCCGCAAGATCTTTTTATCCCGATTATTTCAAAAGAGTCTCAAAAACCTGCATGGACTAAACCCACCAATACAATCTCACCGAAAGTGAACGGAGAGAAAAGTACGTTTTTTGATTGGGTGGGATCTGGGAGTGTGGATGAGGGGAAAATTTTTGGAGCCATGGACAGAGTACGCGGTCCTATTGATACCCTCTATTATGGGTTTGATCACAATTACCTCTATATTGCCTGTGAGGGGAATATTCGTGATGTAAGCGATATGAAGGTAGAAGTTTTAATCGACGAATCTAAAACGACACTGAGCATTGAGCCTTATAAAATTAACAATCGACTCGAATTTTCACTTCCTCGAAGCAGTTTCGGAAAGTTAAAGAGCGTTCATCTGCGCTTTGAACTCATCAGTGAGGGGAAAACAGTGCAATCCCTGCCAGGATTTGGACCGCTGAAGATTGATATGAGTGAAAAATTTGCCACTGATTGGTATCTTTAGGAGAGAACATGAAAACATCATTGCTATTGGGTATCCATATGCATCAGCCGGTGGATAATTTCGATTGGGTTATTGAGATGGGGATTAAAACCTGTTATGAGCCTTTTTTTGAGGTGATGAGCCGTTATCCCGATTTTAAATTTTCAGTCCATTGCAGCGGTTGGCTGATGGAGCGAATCGAGCAGTTACGACCGACGTTGTATGAAAAAATCGTTACTCTGGCGAACAATGGGAGTATCGAATTTTTCAGTGCAGGCTATTATGAACCGATTTTGAGCGTTATCCCCGCAGCGGATCGGGTGGCTCAGATAGAGAGGCTGAACGATTCGATTAAAGAACGATTTGGTCAAAAACCACAGGGATTATGGCTGACAGAACGTGTTTGGGAATCTGCATTAATACCTGATTTAAACAAAGCCGACATTGCTTATACCGTGATGGATGACTACCATTTTCAATGTGCAGGATTTGATAGCGAAGGGTTGGATGGGTATTACATGAGCGAAGAGAGCGGTGTACCGATGGGACTGTTTCCGATTAGCCAAAAACTCCGCTATGCGATCCCCTTTTTAAATGTAGAGAGTGCGATTCGTGCCATTAAATCGTATAACCGCAAAGAGGATTCGGCTGCGATCATTTTTGATGATGCCGAAAAATTCGGTATGTGGCCGGGAACGCACGAATGGGTGTATGAAAAAGGGTGGTTAGAACAATTTGTTCAGGTAGTTTTGGCGGATGAAGAGATTGAAACGACCCATTTTAGTGAGTATTTTAAATCACATCATCCTCGCGGTATTGCGTATCTGCCAAATGTCTCCTATTATGAGATGGGAGAGTGGAGCTTGCGCGCTGATGATGCACTGGCTCTTGAAGCACTCAAAGAAGAGATGGGACTGGAACGTTACGAGCGTGAGGGGGTAAAGTTTCTCAAAGGGGGGACATGGAAGAACTTTTTGGTCAAATATCCAGAATCCAACCGTCTTCATAAACGAACCATAGAGCTCTCTCGTGCCTTTCATGCAGGTGAGGGAGATTTTGAATTACCGTTGCACAAAGCCCAAACGAATGATTCGCTCTGGCATGGGGTATTTGGAGGGCTTTATCTCCCTAATCTTCGGGATAATGCGTATACCTACCTCATCGAGTGCGAAAACATCCGCTATGGTAAGAAAAAAGCATTGGTCAGTGACACCAACGAACTCGATGGTTACCCTAAATACAAATCGGTCACCTCAAAGCTGATTGCCCGTTTTGATGCGGCGCATGGTGGACAGATGGTAGAACTCGATGTTCGGGACAAGTGCTTTAACTACCAAAACACGCTAACTCGGCGTAAAGAGGCTTATCACAAACGACTCTTTGAAGCACCACGCGAAAAATCGGCTCCAATCGAAGAGGGGATCGATACGATTCACCACGCTAGTGGCTCGTTTGATGATACGCTGCGTGATGCGATCATTTATGATTGGTATTTGAAAAACTCGTTTGTCGATCATATCAGTGATGAGAGTTTTGATACTGAGACGTTTCGCCACTGTAATTTTCGCGAATACGGTGATTTTGCCAATCAGCCCTATGAATCGTCAATGACTAAAAACACTCTCACCTTTGTTCGTGATGGAGGAATTTATGCCAATACGAAAGCGAGTGCTCGGATTACTAAAAACTTCTCTTTTGGTTCGGATTGTATCAATTTTACATTAGCCTTAGAGAGTGCCTCATTTGACAATTATACCTATATCATGGAACACAATCTCCACTTTTCAGATTATGATAAATTGTTGATCAATGCTATGCCATTACAACACAGCGGAAGTATCGAGCCTCTGCAAAGTCTTGAGATTATTGATACCGTGTTAAAGAAAAAAATCACTTTCCGAATGGATAGAGCGTTTAAAACCTACTATTTTCAACTGCAAACCCTCTCTCAAAGTGAACAAGGTTTTGATCTAAGTGTCCAAGGTCTCAGTATCGCTTTTGTCTTTGATTATGAGTCTTCCCTAAATATTGAAGGTGTATTGGAGATTACGCGTGTCTGAAATTCGCTATGACCGTTTACACGACACCCATGTCATTATCGCTCCCGAGCGGTTGCATCGGCCTGATTTTACCCTCAAAAAGAGCGAAAGCGTAACAAAGGGAGAATGTCCATTTTGTGAGGGAAACGAAGCGATGACCCCCAAAGAGATTTTTGCGATTCGTTCCTCTGAGAGCTTTGCAAACGCTATCGGTTGGCAGAGTCGTGTCGTTCCAAACCTCTACAAAGCGGTTGCAATCGAAGCGTCTCATCAGCATCATACGGATAGTTTTTCGTACTGGGATGGTTTCGGTGCTCATGAAGTGATTATTGATACACCTCTGCATCATCTCTCGATGAGTAACTGGAGTCATGCAGAGAGTGTAGCATGGTTTAAAACACTTCGCCAAAGGGTAGCAGATTTACGTCGTGACCATCGCCTTACTTATATATCACTGTTTAAAAATGAAGGCTCTGATGCGGGTGCAACACTGGAACATTCCCATACACAGCTAATCGCATTACCTCTAATCCCAAAACACCAAAGAGATCTAAACCGCCGTGAGCGTGACTATTTTGAGCTGCATCATCATGCGTTGATAGAGTCGATACTCCGCGATGAAGAAAATCATAGGATTAGGATGATAGAATCACAAGGTGAATTTAGTGCCTTTTGCCCCTACGCGAGCGGTTATCCTTTTGAAGTAATGATTTCATCGCAAAAATGTGTCGGTGAGATCGATACCCTCAGCGATGACTCTATTGAGCAACTCTCGATCCTTCTGCTCTCTATTATCCAAAAAATGCGTCTGCAATTGGGTGAGTTTGCCTTTAACCTTTCGATTTCAACACCCCCTCTTGGGGAAGATATCGGTGTGTGTGAAGCCCATCGGTTAGTGATCCGTATCCTGCCACGTATTTATCGATTCGGTGGATTTGAAGTAAGTAGTGAAATGTTAATCAATCCGGTGGCACCGGAATTGGCCGCGAAACTTTTACGAGGAGAAAAACATGGTTAAAAAAGTGTTGTTCGCTGCAAGCGAAGTGTATCCCTTTGCAAAAACAGGTGGGTTGGCAGATGTAGCACATGCACTGCCGCGTGCATTGAAGAACCTTTATGACGTAACGGTCGTTATGCCTCTGTACCGTAGTATCGATAGAGAGAAACATGGGATTGTCTCTCTAGGGGAGAGCTGGAACATAACGATGGGGGGAGTGGAATACCCTATCGATCTTTATGGTTGTAATGTTGAGGGGTATGAATACTATTTTATCTATTCGCCTCTATTGTGTGATAGAGAGTTTCTCTACGGAACACCTGAATCGGGATACAAGGATAATGACCTTCGATTCGCCCTTTTTTCGTATGCGATTACCGCGCTGCTAAAGAAAAAACATTATGATGTCCTTCACCTTAATGATTGGCAGTGCGCACTAGCGGCATTATTGATACACAAAGATCCGATGCTATCGCCAAAAGTGATTTATACCATTCATAATCTAGCTTATCAAGGGATTTTTGATGCGACTATTTTAGAAACGATTGGGATTGATCGCACCTATTTTACGATGGGTTCTTTGGAATTTTATGGCAGAGTGAACTTTATGAAAGCGGGAATAGCCTATGCGGATGAGGTGACCACCGTGAGCCCGACTTACGCTCGAGAGATTTTAACGAACGAGTTTGGATGGGGATTAGAGGGTTTTTTACATTTTCATCATGCAAAGCTGAGTGGCATCATCAACGGAATCGACATGGAACATTTTTCTCCTACAGAGGATGGAGCCTTGATAGCGCCTTACAGTGAGGCAAAAGGGAAAAAAGCCAATAAAAGTGATTTGCTTAAAAAATTAAAACTCAAAGGGGTCAATAAACCTCTCTGTGTATTTATCGGACGCTTTACCCACCAAAAAGGGATCGATCTTTTGATCGAAGCCTTACCAAAAATTGCTGATTTAGAGTGTAACATCGTTTTATTAGGGGAGGGGGAAGAGAAATACCATAAAGCGCTTGAGCTACTTTGTGCAAATCATAAAAATATCCATCTCACATTTGGCTATGATGAATCATTTTCCCATCAGGTCTATGCTGCGGCTGATTTTTTACTGATGCCTTCACTGTTTGAGCCGTGCGGGCTAAACCAAATGATCGCATTTTCCTATGGAGCACTCCCTATCGTCCATCGTGTTGGAGGATTGGTCGATACGGTGAAACGGTTGGAAACGTATCAAGAAGATAGTTGTTCAGGATATGGGCTGACATTCAACACACCGACCTCGCGCGCACTTCTGGGTGCAGTTAAAAAAGGGTGCGAGCTATTTGAAGATAAAAAATATTTTGAGCGGATTATTAACCACAATATGCGATGCGACTTTTCCTGGGGTGAGAGTGCTATAGCCTATAGCGTGCTGTATGAAAAAGAGAGGGAAATTCATGGATAAGCTAAACATTCTCCTCGCTGCGTCTGAAGTAGTGCCGTTTGCAAAAACAGGAGGTTTAGCCGACGTAGCAGGGGCGTTACCTAAAGCACTTCGCGCTCTTGGTCATGATGTCCGTCTTGTGATGCCACGTTACTATATCGTCGATCGTGAAAAATACGGCTTGCACCTGCTCGAAGGGGAACTGGGTGTTCCGATGGGAGTGATGGGTGAAATGTGGGCAGGTGTTTACGAGGGGTTGCTCCCCGGTACTGACATACCGATCTATTTTATCGATTATGAGGGATATTTTGGACGTGCAGGGTTGTACGACGATAACGGAGAGGGATTTAGCGATAATGACAACCGCTTTATTTTCTTTTCACGTGCGATTATGCAGTTAGCCAAAAAACTCCATTTTCATCCCGACGTTATCCATGCGAACGATTGGCATACTGCCGCAATACCGATGATGCTTAATACCTTGTATGCGTATGATCCCGATTTTGCGCACACCGGTTCATTGCTCACGATCCATAATCTCCAACATCAGGGGAAATTTTACAAAGGGGTAATGGATCTCCTCTGTATCGGGTGGGAACATTATTACGAACTCGAAGAACACGGAAGCGTCAATCTCCTCAAAGGGGGACTCATACATGCCGACGCCATCAGTACGGTAAGTCGTAAATACGCCCAAGAGATACGGAGCCCGGAATTTGGATGGGGATTAGATGGGATGATTGATAAGTACTCCTATAAACTTCACGGTATCCTAAACGGGGTTGATTATGAAGAGTGGAGTCCTGCTGTGGATACTCTAATCCCTCACACCTTTGAGTGTGATGATATGGGTGGTAAAACACTATGTAAAAGTGCGCTTCAACAAACGTTTAATCTTCCCCAAAGAGACGATGTTCCCTTAATCGGTCTGGTGGGACGTTTGGCGGAGCAAAAAGGGATTGAACTCATTGCCAGTGCTATTCATTCTCTTTTGGAGATGGAGATACAAATCGTGATGCTCGGAGCAGGGGAAAAATGGGCAGAACACTATTTTGGTGATATCGCTAACATGTATCCCGAAAAATTTGGTTGCTTTATCGGATATCGAAACGATCTCGCCCACCAAATCGAAGCAGGAAGTGATCTCTTTTTGATGCCCTCTTTGTTTGAGCCCTGCGGCTTGAATCAAATCTATTCACTCCGCTACGGAACACTCCCTATTGTACGCGCCACGGGGGGTCTTGATGACACGATTGAAAACTATCAAAACGACGGTGAACACGGTACGGGATTTAAGTTTTATGATGCATCACCTGAAGCGCTTACCAATACCGTAGGGTGGGCAGTACATACATGGTACAATGACCGCAACGGGTTTGTTCAAATGCAGCGTAATGCAATGAGTCAACGATTCGATTGGAATCATGCTGCACAAGAGTATGAAGCACTCTATTATCGTATCGTACAGGGGAGAAAAGGGAAAGTATGAATCATCCAATGAGCTATGAAGTTTCACGTTTGAGTGAAATGGATATCTATCTGTTTAAGCAAGGCTCACATTCAAAACTCTACGAGAAACTCGGTTCGCATGCTATGGAATATTCAGGAGATGCAGGGGTCTATTTTGCTGTGTGGGCACCAAATGCCGCTTATGTGAGTGTACGGGGAGATTTTAATGATTACAGCACCGATTCTCACCCTCTAAAATTACGCGCTGATGATTCAGGGATTTGGGAAGGATTCGTGGCGGGCGTCGAGCAGGGACTCACTTATAAATACCATATCGTCTCCAAATTCCATAACATTGTCCATGATAAAAGTGATCCTTTTGGATTTTATGCGGAACTTCCGCCAAAATCGGCATCACGTGTTTGGAATATTGAAAATTACGGTTGGGACGATAAAGGGTGGATGGATGGCCGTTATCGTCACAATGCTCATGATGCCCCGATTAGTGTCTATGAAGTTCATTTAGGTTCATGGCGTAGGCACGTAGAGGAGGGTAATCGTTATCTCACTTACCGCGAATTGGCGGTCGAACTCGTAGAATATCTAAAAGAGATGAACTACACCCATGTCGAGTTTATGCCTCTCACCGAGTATCCGTTTTTCGGTTCATGGGGATATCAGGTTGTCGGATATTTCGCCGCTACGGCACGATTTGGGACACCACAGGATTTGATGTATCTTATCGACACCCTTCACCAAAACGGTATCGGGGTGATTATGGACTGGGTACCGTCTCATTTTGCCGTTGATATGCACGGTCTCATCAATTTCGATGGGACTGCTTTGTATGAACACGATGATCCGCGTCAGGGGTTTCATCCTGAATGGGGAAGTATCATCTTTAACTATGGGCGTAACGAAGTACAATCATTTTTGATTAGCTCTGCGATGTTTTGGGTTGATAAATACCATATCGACGGTATTCGTGTCGATGCGGTGGCCTCGATGCTCTACCTCAACTACGCACGCAAAGAGGGAGAGTGGATTCCCAACCAATACGGAGGAAATGAGAATCTAGAAGCAATCGAGTTTTTGAAAAAACTCAATACCTCTCTTTATGGTGCCTTTCCCGATATCGTCATGATCGCTGAAGAGTCAACTGCTTATCCGATGGTGACTCGACCTGTGGATGTAGGAGGGCTCGGATTTGGATTCAAATGGAACATGGGGTGGATGCACGATTCGCTCAAATACATGAGCTATGATCCCCTCTACCGACAGCACCACCACCATCAGCTCACTTTTAGTATGTGGTACGGGTTTGATGAGAATTTTATGCTCCCGCTGAGTCATGATGAGGTCGTACACATGAAAGGCTCTCTCATCAACAAAATGCCCGGTGATACCAATCAGAAATTTGCGAACCTCCGCTCATTGTTGGCCTATATGATCGCCCATCCGGGTAAAAAACTCCTTTTTATGGGGGGAGAGATCGCCCAATATGCGGAATGGAATTTTGAGCGTTCCCTTGATTGGCATCTTCTGGATTTTCCTCTCCATGCGGGGTTAAATAAAATGGTTTCAGCACTTAATCGCATTTATCGAAGTGAGAGAGCATTGCATCTGTATGATGAAAAACGGGAAGGTTTCGAGTGGATTGATGATCGCGATTACGGTCATAACTGCTTAGCCTTTGTCCGTAAAAGCGATAAAGCTGATGAGAATATCTATGTTATCTGCAATTTTGCGGACGCTACCCGAGAAAATTATAAAATGGGGGCATTGGACGCAGGTGAGTATGTCGAAATTTTCAACTCCCAATCAGCTGAGTATGAGGGATGGAATATCGATAACACTGAGATACTTATAACGACAGAAGAAGAGATGCACGGACGCCAACACGCGCTCACTTTGACGTTACCTCCTTTAGGGGTAATATTTTTGAAACAAAAAAAAGCCTAACTCTTGATACAATTAGAGATACCATAACGAGAAGAGCACTATGATTTTACATGACTATGAATTTGATTCGAAGTACACGACCAGTGTTGCTTATTTTTCGATGGAATTCGCTATTCACCAAGCTCTAAAGATTTATTCGGGCGGTTTGGGATTTTTAGCAGGATCACATATGCGCAGTGCATACGATCTCCGTCAAAATGTTGTTGGTGTCGGTATTTTGTGGAGTTTTGGTTATTACGATCAATCTCGACACGAAGATCGCTCTTTGGACGCGGAATTTATTCGAAAACATTACTATTTTCTTGAAGATCTTGGGATTCAAACAACGGTTAATATTCACGCGCAAAGCGTCCATATTAAAGCATTTTATTTACCGCCGAACATTTTTAGTTCTGCCCCAATGATTCTCCTCTCTACCGATATCCCCGAAAATGATTTTCTGGCACGTACAATTACCCATAAACTGTATGATGCGAACGAAGAGACCCGTATTTCTCAAGAGGTTGTCCTCGGTATCGGTGGGGTAAAAGTGCTTGAAGCTCTAAAGCAAAAAATAGATATTTTTCACATGAACGAAGGGCACGCTCTTCCTCTCGTGTATGAATTGTATTCTAAATATCAGACAATGGATGAAGTCAGAAAACGGGTTGTTTTTACAACCCATACTCCTGAAGACGCCGGTAATGAACAACACAATATTTATTTGCTCCATAAATTTGGATTTTTTAACGGATTAAGTTTAGAGACCGTTCGTATTATTATGAAAATGGATAATCAAGACAATTTTAATCTTACCGTCGGAGCATTGAGATCTTCGAAAATAACGAATGCCGTCTCCAAAATGCACGGTGAAGTGGCCAATCGCATGTGGCAATCCTGTGAGGGAAGTTCTGAAATAACCTATATCACCAACGCCCAAAATCGCCGTTTTTGGACGGATAACGGGATGCTTTCAGCGCTTGATGAACACGAAGATTATGCCCTTATCGGTCGAAAAAAACATCTCAAAAGAGAGCTCTTTAACGTTGTCGCCGATCAAACCGGTAAAATGTTTAATCCCGATATTTTGACGATCGTTTGGGCGAGACGCTTTGCAGAATACAAACGTCCGGGTTTGTTAAAACATGATTTTGCCCGATTTAAAAAGCTTTTGGAGAGAACTGAAAAGCCGATTCAGATGATTTGGGCGGGGAAACCGTATCCGTTTGATACCAATGCCGTTAACTCGTTTAATGAACTGATCCACATTAGTCATGGAATCAAAAACATGGCGGTTTTGGTTGGGTATGAGCTCGAGCTCTCCCGTATTTTAAAAAAAGGTTCCGATCTTTGGCTCAACACTCCTCGTGTGTCACGTGAAGCGAGTGGAACCAGTGGTATGACTGCGAGTATGAACGGTTCTATCCACTTTTCAACGAATGACGGATGGCACCCGGAATTTGCCAAGCATGGAGTCAACGCGTTTACGATACCTGAAATCGATCATACTACACCAATCGAAGAGCAAGATAACGAAGATAACAAAAATATGATGGATATTTTAGAAAATGAGATTATTCCGTTGTACTATGATCACGTAGATCAATGGACGCAAATCGTTAAAAATGCAATGTCAGAGGTTATCCCTGCTTTTGATTCCGGACGTATGGTCCATGAATATTATGTGAAGATGTATAATCATTGAGTAGAGAGAGTGTATAATGATGAAATTGATAAAGTGAGCCTATATGATTAAGTTAATAAACAGCGAAGAATTTTCCTATTTTTTACGGATCAATAGAAATGAAATCATTAAAAGATGGATGGCTAAAAATGAAGTCCAAAACGTCCTCCATCGCCACTCTTTACCTATAATCGAAAAAAATACCTATCTTTTTTATGAGTTTTGTGATTGTTACATCAGTGTGATTGAATGGCGTGCAACGGTTTCTGAATGCCAAGTTAAAATCGATTTTTTACAACTTTTAAATAACTATAACATAACGACGGCTGATCTTTTTACGTTGATTAATAAACTCAAAAATGCTATTGAAGAGGTTATTTTCGAAAATGGGAACCTCTCATTTGCTTTGCAAAATGAAATAGACTCACTCACCTTGCAAATGGCTAATGATTTAGCAATAAATTTTGACATTATCACTAGTAATAATCAAAGTTATAAAAGTGAAAATTCTAATCTGTTAGCCGAGTATAAAAAAGCGGTAGATCTGAGTAATATCGTCTCAAAAACGAATTCTAAAGGGGTTATCACCTACGTCAATGATAAGTTTTGTGAAATTTCCGGCTACAGTAGAGACGAACTGGTAGGAAAGCCGCATAATATCATCCGGCACCCCGATATGCCCAGAGAAGCGTTTAAAGATTTGTGGGACACGATCAAAGCCAAAAAGAGTTGGAACGGTATCGTCACCAACATGAAAAAAGAGGGTGGGCAGTACATCGTTGATACCACGGTTATTCCGATTTTGGACGTAGATGGCGATGTGGTAGAATACATAGCGATTCGACACGATATTACGGAACTCGAAGAGACAAAACAGCAACTCAGAAACATCAACAAAGCGATGAAGAACAAAGTTGACGAACTCTATTCAATGACCAATACTTTGGAGCAAAAAGCGTTCAAAGATAACTTGACTGGAATTAACAATCGAGAAAATTTCGAAGATATGTTTAGCATAGAGATCGTTAATGCAAAATTGAATGATCAGGCGTTAAGCCTTATTATTTTTGATATTGATAATTTTAAACTTGTGAATGATACCTATGGACACCAAGCCGGTGATATTATCCTCAAAGATTTGGTTGCTCTTATTGAAAATAATATTAAACATGGAGACATTTTTGCACGCTGGGGAGGTGAAGAATTCGTAATTTTAACGCCTTCAACGGATATCAATGGTACTTATAATTTAGCGGAAAATCTCAAAAAATTGGTTCAATTACATCACTTTAATTACGTAGAAGACAATTTGACTCTCAGTTTCGGAATAGCACAACTCTCTGCCGAGGATACCAAAAGAAGTCTTTTTGAAAAAGCCGATAAAGCACTGTATGAAGCTAAAAAAAATGGTAGAAATAGAACTGAAATCTATAATGCTTGATCGAAAATCCATTTAAGTTTTCAAAATTTTTCCTTTATGTGACGTAGTGACATAAAAAGCTGCTGATCGTAAAAATATCACTACACTTCAGACTCTATAACAAGGAGTGCAGTGTGATAATACATCTGGATTTAGACTGCTATTTTGTCTCTGCTGAGCGAACACGGACACCGTATCTCAAGGGTAAACCTGTTGTTGTCGTAAAAAGCAGTGATCGCTCCATTTTTTCATCCCGTGATACAAGAACCGTTATGACTGAACGAGTAGGGGGATTTAATGCACTCTTTCAACATGAGAAGCAATGGAGGGGATATGACCCTCATGCATGGCGCAGAGAGTTTATCGACGAAGATGGCAGAGCACATGGCGTTGTCATCGCAAAAAGTTATGAGTGTAAACCATACGGGATAAAAACAGGAACCACTCTTTCTGAAGCACTCCAGATGTGTCCTAGTCTAAGTGTAGTGCAGGGAGATCATCTTTTTTATCAACTCCTCTCTAGCAATCTCAGAAAATTTCTTCAAACAAAAATACCGGTTTTGGAGCAATACAGTATCGATGAATTTTGGGGAGACTTGAGTGGATGGGTAGACGAGGATGAATTACCATCGTTTATAGCGCAGTTACAAATGCAGATACTGGAGAAATTCGATCTTCCGATGTCTATCGGAGCTTCTAGTGCTAAATGGATCGCTAAATTGGCAACCGACTTTAACAAACCCTACGGAATTACTATCGTCCCAAAAGAGCAAATTAAAGCGTTTGTATCTCCTCTGAGTATCAATGATTTCCCGGGTATCGGTAAAGCCCTTTCTAAACGATTAGGAGACTATGGGATTAAAACACTGGGTGATCTATTAAATTCCTCTCATCTTCTCCTCTCTTGGGGCAGAGTTGGACAAGACCTATTACGGCGAATCAACGGAACCGACAAAGAAGCGATCAATCCTCATCATGACCGTAAATCAATCGGAATATCGCGTAACTTCACCGCAACAATGGATCGTGAAGAGATCAAGCGTCGAATCATTATTCTCTCACGTCACCTCTCCCATACGATACTCAAACTCGAAGTAAACCCAACAACCTATCATTTCAAGATTAAATACAATAGAGGTGCAAGTTCTAGTATCTCCAGAACAATAGACCGATGCTTCAGCGAAACCTTGATGCGAAATATCGCAGTAGAAACGCTCACTTTGATCGATAATCTCTCTCAATGCGCTATCCACAGTATCTCTATCTCCGCTTCCAATTTCATCTCTGCACACAAATCAAAAACCTTCTCACTCTTTGATGCTGAAGAAGATCAAAAGTCAAGACGACTGAGTGAACAGGTGACGAAACTGAGGGATAAATACGGTGTAGATATTTTACGATGTGGGATTGAAAAGAGGATAGAGGAGTAATTATACGATAGGAGTCATTCTCTATTTTAACATTTATCTATGTTGTGATTTTTTTATGACTTTTTATGATTATTATCTTCTTGTATAGAAATATGTAAATTTTTAAATGAAAGCTGTAAGTTTGAAA
>NZ_JAQTYM010000085.1 GCF_028688295.1 Sulfuricurvum sp. | reverse complement strand
ATTAATCATAAAATTAAGAAAGAACAAAAACTCCCCTTTAATAAAAAAGGAAGATATTGCAAGGATTAGATTAAATCACATCCACATCTTCCAACACACTTAACTCTTCGATCACCTTGTTATCCACCCGTATCGCCGAATCGATGACGACGTCGGCGAGTTTCGAGACGATGGTGAGTTTGATCTCACGGCGTCCCGGATGACGGCGGACGAGGGTATAGAGTTTCTCTAACGTCTCAAGGTTGTCACTGAGGCGGATACGCAGTTGTAACGGTTCTTGCGGCGGGAGGTTTTCGACGATTTTGGTCTCTACTTTTTTCGCCTCTTTTTTCGCTTCGTTGAGGGTCATGATTTTGGTGACGCTGATGCGGGTGAACATCTCGGTATGGGTTACTTTGACCTTGAACGCAATCGGCTCATCGAGATCCATCGCTTCAAGTTGCTCTACCCTGTCACTAAAGAGCATCACTTCGATATTGCCGTGGAAGTCCATCAAACTGACAAGTCCGAACATGGACCCTTTTTTCGACATCTTTTTCGTGATCGTTTCGACTTTACCGATAAAGATGGCAGTGGAACCGTCCTCGATGTTTTCCACTTCGGATGATAGGGTATAGTTGATCGCGTCGATTTGCTCACGGAAGTTATCGAGTGGATGACCGGAGACGTAGAAGCCGAGAGTATCTTTCTCGAAATCGAGGAGGGTTTTAAGATCAAACTCTTCCATATTTTTGAGACTCAGTTCGACCGCCGTCACCTCTTCATCATCCCCGAAAAGGCTGAATTGGGCATCTTTTTTGAGGGACGAGCCTTTTTTAGCCGTTTCGACGAGGGTTTCGACCTGCTCCAACAACGCACGTCGGGAGTAGCCGAAATGATCTAATCCCCCCGCTTTGATGATGCACTCGATCACCCGTTTGTTCACTTTTTGAGGCTCGATACGGTTGGTGAAGTCTTGGATATCTTTGAACTCCCCCTCACTCCGTGCTTCGAGGATCGACTCGACCGCCGCTTCCCCGACCCCTTTGATCGCTCCTAGACCGAATAGGATTTGATCCTGATCGTCTTTGGTAATCGCGGAGAATTCGAGCTGTGAGTGGTTGATATCGGGAGCGCCGAGGAAGATCTTCATCCGTTTGGCTTCGTCGATGTATTTGACGACTTTGTCGGTGTTGTCTTTTTCCGACGTGAGAAGTGCCGCCATAAACTCTTGCGGGTAGTAGGTTTTGAGCCACGCGGTTTGGAACGTTACCATCGCGTACGCCGCCGAGTGGGATTTGTTGAACCCGTATCCGGCAAATTTTTCGATCAGGTCGAAGAGTTCAGAGGCTTTTTGGTAGTCTAGCCCCTGTTGCTGCGCCCCTTCACTAAACTCACGGTTGTATTTTTGCATCTCTTCGAGTTTTTTCTTACCCATCGCACGACGAACGATGTCCGCTCCGCCGAGGCTCATCCCCCCGATAGTTTGAACAATCTGCATAACCTGCTCTTGGTAAACGATGACCCCATAGGTTGGTTTTAGGATCGGCTCCAGTGCGGCAAACACGTACGTGATCGCCTGACGACCGTGTTTACGTTCGATAAAGTCATCCAACATCCCCGATTCCATCGGTCCCGGTCGATAGAGGGCGAGTACCGCAATCAAATCCTCGAACACGCTGGGTTTGAGCCGTTTGTTCAAATCCTGCATCCCCGAACTCTCGATTTGGAACATCCCGATCGTGTCACCGCTTTGGATAATCTCGTACACTTTCGGGTCATTCTCATCGATTTTATGCCAGTTCACCTCGACGTCGTACCGTTTTTTAATCAGTTTGATCGCGTTGTCGATAACGTCGAGGGTTTTAAGACCCAAGAAGTCGAATTTGATCAGGTCGATGTCTTCGAGATAGTTGAGCGAATACTGAGTGACAAACGTCTCCTCCCCCGAGGGCTTGTAGATCGGGGTTTTCTTCCAGAGGGGTTCGTTGCTGATTACGACTCCCGCCGCGTGCATCCCCGCATTGCGTTTAAGCCCTTCAAGCTTTTTCGAAAACTCCCACACCCGCGCTATCTGCGGATCACTATCGATCAGTTCGGAAATCTTCGGCTCTTTTTGGAACGCTCCGGGTTTGAACTCTCCCCCTTTGGTTTTACCGTTGAGGGTGATTCCTAACTCATCGGGAATCAGTTTGGCCATCATGTCGGCTTGTGAGAGGGGCATCTCCAAAACACGCGCAACATCGCGGATAACCCCTTTGGCTAACAGTGAACCGAACGTGATGATCTGCGCGACTTGCTCACGCCCGTATTTGCGAACGACGTAATCGATGATCTCACCGCGACGTGCTTGCATAAAGTCCATATCGATATCGGGCATCGATACCCGTTCAGGATTGAGAAAACGCTCAAAGAGGAGGTCGTATTTCATCGGATCGATATCGGTAATCTCAAGACTATAGGCGACAAGGCTCCCCGCCGCCGATCCCCGCCCCGGTCCTACGGCAATCCCCATCCGTTTTGCTTCACGGACGAAATCCCAAACGATAAGCATATAGCCGGGGAATTTCATCTGATTGATAACTTGCATCTCAAACTCTAGCCGCTCACGATATTCGGTATGACGCTCACTCGGAACGTGTTCGAGGCGTAATTCCAAACCAATTCGGCAACGGTGGATAAAGTACTCCGAATCCTCTTCGATAGTTAGCCCCTCTTCGAGAGCGTATTCGGTCGTAAACTTAAAATTCGGCGGGGTCGGGTTTCCGAGTTTCAGTTCCAACTGACACTTCTCAACGATCTCTTGGGTGTTATAAAGCGCCTCTGGGATATCGGCAAACAATCGTGCCATCTGCTCGGGAGATTTGATATAAAACTCATGGACGGAGTGGCGCATACGCTTGGGGTCATCGTAGAGTTTATTCATCCCGATACACATAAACGCTTCGTGATACTGGGCATCACCCGCATAGGTGTAGTGGGTGTCGTTGGTGGCGATGAGTTTGATATTCGTCTCTTGGGAAATACGGATCACCTGCTCGTCGATAAAAAGCTGATCGGCAATCCCATGGCGCATAATCTCCATGTAGAAATCATCCCCGAAAATCTCTTTATACTCCAATGCAATCCGTTTCGCCTCATCGTATCCTAACGCCCCGTTTTTAACGTTACGCTCGCTGTTGGTATTGAGATGCCAATTCACCTCCCCTTGCAAACACGCCGAAGTACAAATGATCCCCTCGCAGTTCTCGCGAAGGAGCTGTTTGTTGATACGGGGAAAGTAGTAAAAGCCGTTGATATAGGCTTGGGATGAGAGGTACATGAGGTTTTTATAACCCGCTTCGTTTTTGGCAAACAAACAAACGTGAAAACGCTGTTTGATCGTCTTATCCCCCAAATCTTCACCGTTATGGATGTACGCTTCCATCCCTATGATCGGTTTAAGCCCCGCTCCGCGCATCTGCTGATAAAAATCAATCGCTCCGAACATATTCCCGTGATCGCTCATCGCCACCGAGGTCATCCCCAGCTCTTTTACCCGTGAGGCTAAGGCGGATATTTTGTTTGCACCATCAAGTAAAGAGTATTCAGTATGGAGATGAAGATGGGTAAACGGGGGAACTGTGCTCATAAAAAAATGCCTTGAAAAAAAGTAAAAAGATTATAATGTCTAAAGGGTAAAGGGGAGCTTTTAAATTCGTTTAGAGAGCAACCGATTCAGTCCGTCCGCAAACGCCCTTACCGTCTTTTCTCCGATAGCACTCGGGCCGCCTGTGATCTCTCCGTTGTTACGTAGCTCCTCCATCAGATTGCGCATCGCTAGAAGGTGTTTGATGTTGTTCTCATCATAAATCGTCCCGCGCGGATCGAGCCCGACTGAGCCTTTGGTCACGATCCGATCTGCCAGAGGGATATCCGCCGTGATAACAATATCACACGCTTCACACAGCTCAGCGATACGATGATCGGCTTCATCGGGACCTTGTGCTACCACCTCCATCGAAACATGGTAAACGTCGGGAATTCCGATACGCTTGTTTGCGATAAAAATAGTGGTAATTTGACGTTTTAAAACCGCACGAAGGAGGATCTCTTTGAGGGCATTAGGAAATGCATCGGCGTCAACGAGAATTTTCATTTACCCAAGTCGCTTAGTGAGGCTTATTTTATAAGCATCAAGATCAAAATTCTCGATTCGGGCTACACCGCTTTTCACCGCCGCTTCTGCCACACTGCCAGATACTTCGACGATAAGCCGTTTATCAAACGGTTTAGGGATAATATACTCACGACCAAATTCCAACGTTGTTCCATAGAGTGCATTGAGATACTCCGGTATCTCTTGGCGTGTCAATGCTGCCAATGCATGAGAAGCGGCTACTTTCATCTCCATATTAATCGTTTTAGCTCTCACATCCATCGCTCCGCGAAAGATAAAAGGGAAACCGAGAACGTTGTTCACTTGGTTCGGATAATCGCTCCGTCCGGTTGCAATAATCGCATCAAGACGCACAGCGCGAACCTCATCAGGAAAAAGTTCCGGAGTCGGATTGGCAAGGGTAAAGATTATCGGATTGGGAGCCATTTTGGAGATATCTTCCACCGTAAAACTCCCCGGAGCTGATAATCCGACAACGACATCAGCATGTTCAAATGCCTGAGAAAGTGTCATCCCCTCAGGAGCCACGAATTCGAGTTTTTGTGCGTTTAGATCGCTGCGCCCCGCATGGATAAGCCCTTTTGAATCAGACATATAAATCTCACGAACCCCCATAAAACGGTAAATCCGTCCACAGCTGATTGCCGCAGCACCTGCCCCTACGATAACAATTCTCATCGTTTCCAAGGACCGTCCTGTGATCTGTGCAGCATTAATAATACCCGCGAGTGAAATCACCGCCGTACCATGCTGATCATCATGCATTACAGGGATATCGAGACGCTCGATCAGACGACGCTCGATATCAAAACACTCAGGGGCTTTGATATCTTCGAGATTAATCCCACCAAATGTTGGAGCGATGGCGGCAACCGTATCACAAAAACGGTCAATATCGGTCTCATCAACTTCGATATCGTACGCATCAAGATCACTAAATTTTTTAAAAAGGATCGCTTTCCCCTCCATTACAGGCTTTGACGCCAACGCTCCGAGATTACCCAGCCCCAATACTGCCGTACCGTTTGAGATAACCCCAACGAGATTTCCTTTTGCCGTATAGCGATACGCATCCGCAGGATTTTTCTGAATCTCCAAACACGGAGCCGCAACTCCAGGAGAATACGCTAAACTCAAATCATTTTGAGTGACAAACGGTTTGGTTATCTGTGTTGCTATTTTTCCCGGTTGGGGATGTTCATGATAAACCAATGCTCTTTCATTTAATGCGCTGTCGTGACTCAATTATTCCCCTTTATTCTGAAATGCAGCGCACATAGGCGCTCTCAGTTTTGTTTACCGTAGCTACGGAACCCAATTTAAATCCAAGGATTAAACTAAACTTAATTGATGTTAATTTCATTTTACTTCCTATTAACTGTATAAAAATGATTTTGACAAAAAATCATATTTTTGTAAATTTTTATAGTCTGCATACATCTCTATTTAATTGATATTTTACTCAGAATAACATAAGATCATATTTCTAAGAAATATTTTTTGCATTGCTTTCAATAAGATGATCAGTTATTTTTTTGGAAATCTTTTTCATTCGCAAATTAAAATCATTACTCAATTCATTTAAAAAATAAAATTCTGGTTTGATAGATTCCGAATCTCTAAACTCTTGGGAGTCGAAAAGGAATTTTAAATATTTTGAAATGACTCCAATATCCGTCGTCTTTCTTTTCAAATGCCCCTTAAATGCTTCGTAGAATCTTTCCAGGTCTTCATCATCATAATTGACGTATGTCTCCATGTAGTACTGTTGTGCAAAATCTTTCTGAGATTTAAAAAGCTTTTTAATCCACTTCTTTAACTCTTGTTGCTTCAGTTCAACTTCATTCATTTTGTCCCCATTTGTCCCGATCAGTAATTCTATCATGTCATTAACCTAAATGCATGTTTAGGAATAAACTAAAAGGAGCCCAAATGGCTACCAAATCAAACCCTATGACAAAGGCTGCTCTTGCACGCATTCAGTCAAAAGAAGCCCGAATTAATGATGGTAAAGTTTCTAAAGATAGTTTCACAAGTCGCGCACAACGTGCAGCTGAACACAACGCATCAAAAGGAGGAAAAAATGGCTAAATCAGGCGGATGCACACCACCTAACGGACCAAGCACAACAGGAAATCCATCTGGAGGCGGTAGAGGTAATTGCTCTCCAAGAGGAAAATAATCAATAGGATAATGCTTCTGCTGCTGGTTCAGCAGCAGAAGCATTCGTATCCATGCATTCATTTGCCTTTGTTTCGAATGTTTTCAAAAAAGCAGAATAATTTTGTTTGTAATCTGCTGTGCTATATATCAGTTGAGTTTTTTCCAATGCACAAACACAAATCGCTTTTTTTTGAAAGAGGTATGAATACTGAAGAGGTCTTTGATCTTCGGAAATACAACTGTTCAAGATCAAATATTCATCGTTAATGGAATATCGATTGGGTGTATGACTTTGTGCCATTTTTTCGTTAGATAGATTGTCTTTCACTAAGTAATATTCTCCACCGACCGTACCAACCACACCCGATAGAAAAGCTACCGTAGTCGATATAACAATCCAGGGCTTTTTAATATATTTTGTAGGCTTACTATCTGACGTAAGTTCCTGTCCGCATTGGCAAGCTGTGGATTCTAAATATCCCGTCGTTACTTTCGAACATTTAGGACTAGGACAAAGTACTTCTATCTCATTATTCATATCAACACCTTTGATGGATAAAAATTCTTTCAAGAACATGACTTTTGAAGAACTTGATAAGCTCTTTCAGATGTTTGTACATTCCTCCAAGAGGAATCAAAATCAATACTTATCCCAAATGTTTATCTATTCCAACTCACTCACACAGCGAGTATAGATATCCTCTTTCATAGACACAGTGGCTACAGAGCCGAGTTTGAATCCGACCACAAAAGCCGAATTTTCGTTTAGAGTGTCACTCGTCCAATAATATCGCTGCATTACAGGGCCGAAATACTTCATATCTATGGTCGGACGGCTAAAACTATAGTCTACAGTACTATACATCTCATCGAGTGTTGGCAATCGCCAGCTTCTTCCCCCCAATGAGAGATTTTGACACATCTCAACCGCACCTTCATATGTATATTTTGCTTTTTTATCGGTTGCATCGAGCGAATGCCAGAGTAAACTATTTTGTGCATCTTTTGTCCCAAGCTTCTCAAGCGTATAGTTCCGTATTTGCTTTGGCGGCGGAGCATCGGTACAGATTGCGGCTATTTTTTTGTTTTCCGGAGATGGTGTGACATTCCGTTCTTTGGCATAATACGCCAATCCTACATGCGCTAGAACTCCCCCGTCCCCTTCACTACCAGTACCGATAATCGCTTCACCCGTCATAATATTGGTCGCAGACCAATAGCTGAATCCCGGTACAAATGGAGTCGCGCTAGGAAGATTGAAAATCTCCTCTATTTGCATTGGCCGCCATCCATGCTCACGGCAGTAATTTGAAACACCCTCTTGCGTGTATTCTTCACTCTCTGATAGAAAAACTCCCGCATTGAGCGAAGTCGCAACCATCAAAATCAAAAACAGACTAACGTTTTTCACACTATGCCACCATTCCATGAATGTTAATCACTCTTTATGTCACTGAAGTAGAAATTATTCTTGATTCTCAAGGCACTTATGTACCTTTTACTTCAGCATAATATAATTTTATTTC
>NZ_JAQTYM010000084.1 GCF_028688295.1 Sulfuricurvum sp. | reverse complement strand
GTTCAATCCCGGACGCCTCCACCAAAACTACGTTTCAATACCCTTCAATAGCCTCTAATATCCTTTTTTAAATCGCCTAAAATAGGCACTTTTATCGTATTTTAGCCTTTAATAGAAATCAATAGCATTTTACATCATCTAAGATTTTAATGTAGTTTTTAATGTAGTTCTCTATAATGTAGTTTATAGAGTGGTTTTTAAAACTACATTAGAAGGGTAGATCATGGCGAATAAAAAAGTATTACCGCTCACAGACACCGAGATTAAGAACGCAAAACCAAAAGAGAAAAAATATACTCTCTCCGATGGGAACGGGCTACAGTTGGTAATCAAGCCTGATGGAAAGAAGATTTGGGAAATTCGTTTTACAGTGGATGGAAAACCAAAAACGACTACGGCAGGAGCTTATCCATCGGTTAGTCTGAAAGATGCGAGAATTAAGCGAGATGACTTTAAGAGCAAAGCCAGTATTGGCATTGATCCGATAAAAGAGCGTAAAGAAATAAAAGCAACTATTAAAGCTATAGAACAAGAAAGCCTCAATACTTTCAAGCAATGCGCTATCGATTATTTTGAGTTGAGACGGTCTAAAATAAGTGAGGGGCATTTTAACAAGCAATGGGGACGGTTAGAGTCCAATGTAAACCCATATATAGGCGAGACTCTTATGAATGATATTTCGCGCGATGAAATCATGGCGTGTTTGACACGCATACAAGATCGAGGAGCAATCGAAGAAGGGCACCGAGTTTATAACCTGATTTCGCAAGTTTATCAATATGCGACTGCTAATCGACGTTGTGAACGAAATACCGCCGCTGATATAAGTCCAAAATGGATGCTTATACCAGCCACTAAAAGCAATTATCCAACGATTACTGATCCCAATAAGATTGGAACTCTACTGAATGTTATTGATGGGTATCAAGGTCAATATACGGTTAGATGTGCTTTGCAGGTCATGCCATATTTAGCACTTCGCCCTAGAAATATTAGAGCTATGGAGTGGAGTGAAGTTGATTTTGATAAAAAGATTTTGACCATTAAAGCGGATAAAATGAAAATGAATCGTGAACATCTTGTACCGCTAACGGATAGAGTGCTTGATATATTGCGAGAACTGCACAAGCTCACAGGAACAGGGCAGTATTGTTTTGGTGCATCGCGAACTCGAAATAGCCCTTTGAGCGAAAATACATTGCGTGCGGCATTAATCCGATTGGACTATACAAATGAGGAGATTGTACCTCATGGATTTAGAGCAATGTTTACAACGATAGCAGAAGAAAAAATACCTGAGCACGGTTTTAACAGTGACGTGATAGAGAAATGCACAGCCCACGAACCAAAAAATAAAGTAAGAGCGGCATACAATCGCGCTGAATATTGGGATCAACGTGTGGCACTTATGCAATGGTGGGCAGATTTTTTGGATAAAACAAAGGGATAAGAAGTAGAAAAATAAACCCTCATTGATATTGTTTTGAGTAAAAGTGTTACTAATGTAAACATCAAAGAAAAAAGTTTTTTTATTAAAAATGACGTTGAAATTTTAAAATAGAAAATTGAAATTTTGACTTCAAAATATTACCCAACTTCACCAACCTCTTCAATGCCCCTATATTATGGGCTTTTCTAACCAAAACAAGCTAAGAATTATTTGTACTTATTTGAATTAAATTAATTTTAGTTAAATTAATTTGAGTTTATTTATTATTTATTAATTAATATTGTTTTTTTGTTTGCTTTTCGATTATGATGCACTTGTTCAACGGAACCTGCAAGTCTGTGACAGACTTTAATGGGTAATGACGGTATGAATTATAAAAGAGAAATAAAAAGGATTCACATGAATCACTCAGAAAATAAGCAACCCATAGATCAGCGCAATTTAATGCGAGATCGTGAAGCCGCATCGTATCTTGGTGTCGGTGTCAGTACTGTGTGGATGTTCTCACGACAGAAGAAAATTAAAGCCATAAAATTATCCCCGAGGATAACAGTTTGGTCAAAAGCGGATTTGGATGAATATGTCCAAAGTTGTATGAAAACAGCATGAAAACTTTTCAAAAATCATTTGATTTTTTTGGGGTTTAAAAATGAATATTTTGCAACTTCTCGCTGCTGATAAAGAGATATTGCTATACCGAAAAGAGCTAAATCAAATTACCAAAAAAGTAACAGCTACCATCTTGTTACAACAGATGATCTATTGGTACACGAAGAGTGGGGGAGCATTTTATAAGTTTATTAAGCCTTGTCCGCACAAATTATACCAACATGGTGATAGTTGGTGTGAGGAACTTGGATTCTCGGAAAAAGAGTTCAATACGGCTATGACTATACTAAAAAAGTTAGGCGTTGCATCGAGTAAAACGGATATGACTCGTGTTACCTATTATGATTTAGATTTGACTATTCTACGTAAACTACTAAACGGCGTTTACGTAAATGCCGAAACGGAAGATAGGCAACCGCCAAAAGAGCATTTAGATATAGATCAAGCTTTTGCAGAGACTACGGCAGAGACTACAGGTCAGATACTTGGAAAAGATAATACCCCCCAACCCCCAAAGTGTGGAAAAGCACTCACCCTTGCTGAAATTGCGGATCAGCATCGCATGACGATTGCCATGATCGAAGATTTCGTCGCGTTCCGCCTAAATTCTGGCGGAATCAAAAACTCAATTGCATTCAAAAAGCATATTTTACTTGGATTGTCGGAACCGTATTCAGACGAGTCGGTGAGACTAGAAGAATGGTTCGAGGTGTACGAAGCGCAAAACAACATCATCGATCACCTTGTGATTGAGTTTTTATCGATGCATTGGTTTGAACGCCAAAAATGTAAAGAGCGAGCAAAGGATGACCTTGTACTCCAAATGAATAACATCGTGCCATCGGATATTCTGATTGAAATAGCTTTTCAGACAGCCGAGGCGAAACGGCGGGAACAAATAGGGGGTGTTGCATGAAGTTCGAAATTTTCACAACTAGCTTCGGTTGAGCACGATCACGTTCTCGATGACATATTCAATAACCAAAGGAGAAAAAAATGAAAAATAAAATGCCACAAATAGCTTTGACAATAGCTTTATTGTCCGTTCCTCAAAGTTGTTTCGCTCTTTTCGGCGGTGATGGTCCCGCAGTTGCTACGGAGACTACACAAGTGGCTCAATGGATAGCCGATGAAGTCGGACGGGCGCAAGAATATTCAAAACAGGTTCAGCAGTACGCCGTACAGGCTCAAAATTTACAGCAAAATATCCAATCAGTTGAGCAAGGTTATCAAAACTTAGAGGCTTTGAGTGCAATGGATATATCAAACTTTAACGGTTATATCAATCAGCTCTCATCGGTGATGGTTGCGACGAACGGTATAGCCTACAATATGGCGAACCTCGACGATAAATTCTCAACGACGTTCCCAGGATACGACGAACACAAAAATCGTGGAATGATTGGCACGATCAGAGAGCAGGCGGCTTCATTCTCTGATTATTACAAATCCTTGACCGATCAGAACCGTGGAACGGCTCTCGGGACGCTTCGCAACTTGAAAGCGATCAATCAGGATTTACAAGACGACGCAGTGAATATGAATTTGTTGAAGCTCCAGAGCCGTAATGCGGTCGGGAACAAAGCGGTAATTCAAGCGGCGAATGAAATCGCTATGCACCAAACAGAGCACCTTAAAAAGCTCCATTCCTCTATGTTGATGCAAACGAACCTTATGACCCAAGCATCGGTACAGGCTAATGAGGAAAAGGCGGCGACACAAGCATCTCGTGATGCGTGGGTAGCAAAAAGCAAGAAACCAATCAGAGGCAATGAGCCTCACATCAAAACGTGGTAAAAAGGACACCAAATGAAAACAGTATTTACAATTGCGGCAATTATGGCAATTTTGCTCACTGGCTGTGGCACTCCGAAAGATGAAGCCAAAACGATCGAATATTACAAAACTCATCTTGATGAGGCAAAAGACTTGATTCAAGAGTGCAAAACAATTGGGTCAATGACCGAGGATGAGAGAGTGGAATGTGCAAGCGCAGAGCGGGCTGTATTGGCATCAAAAAGTAAAAAATCAATTAAAGGCAACGAGCCTCATATCAAAACGTGGTAAAACAATGAAACTCATTATTTTATTGGCACTTTTAATTCCGTCGTTGTTATTTGGTGAAGTCGAAACCGATAATAATGTTGCAGGCGTTTTGGAAATAATTTCTGCCGCATCTACCCAGTGGGTAAGTGCTATTAAACCCGCAGGGTTGTGGTTGTTTTTCACCTTTATTACTATCGATTTCGTTTTAACGTTCGGTTTAATGGCGGTAAAAGGTGCAGATTTTGGAGGAATTTGGGTTGAAGTTTTAAGGAAGATACTTATTATTGGTTTCTTTTTGGCGATTTTTGAATCTATTGATTATTTAAAGATGATTCCCGCATCATTCGCACAAATAGCGACAAACGCTACAAGTAGGGATATTGAGCCTGATACCATTCTTGAAGTGGCAATGAACTTAGTAATGTCCTTGTGGGATGGTATGAGTATAACCGATGTAGGACGGAGCATTGCCGCAGTCATTGCGGGTGTTATTTGCTTGATCGCTTTTGGATTAATGGCGGCTCAACTGTTTATGACATTGGTTAAAATTCAAATGCTCATAGCAGGGTCTTATATCGTTTTTTCATTGGCGGGATGGTCTTATACTCTCTCGATGGCAACTAGCCCTATAAAAGCTCTCTTTGCGGCGGGGATGGAACTTATGTTCATTAAGTTGGTTCTTGCCTTGACGATAGATACAATTGAAAATTTACAAACAACCGTGGGCAATGACACTGGCTCATACGTTGCGGTAATTGTTTTATCTATTGTTTTGGTGTCTATTGTGCAAATGATAAACGGGGTTGTAAACAGCTTATTATCGGGAACTCTCGGCGGTAACTCAACGTCGGGACTCGGTGTTGCGGCGGGTGTCGTCGGTGGAGCGGCGGCGGGTGTAGCCGCTTCCGCTAAACACGGCGCAGGGATGCACGAAGCCATTAAAGAGGCTAGAAAGAAATCCGCAAACGGTCAAGGCTCTACAATGGGCAATCTCGGAAGAGCGATTGGTGAAGATTTTGCCAATACGATCAAAGGGAAAAATGCACGTAGTACCACCTCCGTGGGTGAACGTGCCGCCGAAACAATCCGTAAAAACAAATAAGGAGATCCAAACAAATGGATGAGCAAACAGAAGAAAAACTGGCGGCGGAAACTACACCGCCCGAAGAGGCGGAAATTAACCCGCCAATAGGCGAAGAGGGGCATAAGCCCTTTTGGTTGAAAACAGAGAAAAAGCCCTTTGAGTGGCAAAGTACGACCGACCCAAACGTTAAAACGCTTTAAACAATTTTGTACTAAATAGGTCAATCTATTTGGTACAAAAACGAGCTAATAAATAATTAATTATTTAATAATAATTTATAAATAAGTTACGAATTAATTATTATTTATTTGTTAGTAAATAATTAGCAAAAAGCCTTAACAAATCAGATAGCTAATAAGTTATGTTTTTCCCATCTATACCGAGTGCTTTTTCAATAGTTTGATAAAAAAACAAACTATTGAGTATTTTTATCGTTGGAAAGTTTGATAAAAAAATAAACTTTTTTCTCTCTTTTTAGAGTGCTTTTTGAGACTCCAAAAAAAGACTTAACGGCTTTGATGAATATAATTATCTCTCATTCCCTTTCCCTCGATCTTCTTTTTGGCGTTCTAATCGTTCCCGCTCTTTTTGAGCGTTTAAATGCTCCTCACGCTCTTTTTTTACTTCGGGTATGGATTTCCCCGTAATTTTGTTAAAAACGCTTTCTAAGGCACTTTTTGAGTTTTTGGCAACGTCTTTGAATGCTTCAATCGCTTTGGTTTTCATCTCGTTGAGCAATGGAAGCATTTTAAAGCTCTTTTTGTGTAATTCGTGATTAGCCTTTAGCTCTCTTGTGAAGCTTTTGGCAAGTTCTTGTTTGTTGGTAATTCCAAGTTTTGTATGTTCGGCGATGAGCTTTTCCGCAAAATCGTCTTTTTCTTGCCTTATAACAAGCTCTTTCATAGCCGCTCTTTGACTTTCAATTTCGGCGGCGGTTGGAGCGGTGTCCTCAAAAGTTCCATTGGGAAGTTTACTATACGCCTCTTCGATCTCCTTAGAGGCTTCATTTTCGCCTTTCGGTGTTGGTGCTTCTTTTGCCTCTTTAAGTTCTCGTTCTAACACTTTATTCGTGATCTGTAATATCTCGTTTTCTTCTTGGAGTTTGGCAAATTTTGAACCGTGTATCGGTTCGTGTATCGGTTCGTGTATCGGTTGAGAAATTTTAGGCGTATTTTCTAAATCGCTTTTGAGTTGATCTATCGTTTGCTCTTTGGTGATAATCTGCTCTATAAGCTCTTTGATTTTTTCGTCTTTTTCGTCTTGGTCTTTGGTCTTGTTGATCTCGGTATTGAGGCGGTGAAGCTCTTTTTTTTGCTCCGCATCGATGCCCTCTAGGGCGGTGATCTGCTTTTGCATATCTCGGAAGCTGTAGCGTAGCTCTGTGTTCTCTTTTTGGAGTTCCTCGATCTTCTCTAAAAGTTTCTCTTTCTCTTGTTCTGTGGCTCGATACTGCTTATGTCCTAAGCGCACTTTCTCGGAGCCTCTTTCACCCCGTTCCATACCCAATGCTTCGGCGGTGATGTCTTGGAGCTTTGAGAGCTTCGCTTTGTCCATAACAGCGGTTAAATGTTTCGGTATCTTCTCGCCGTCGGGGATACCGTTCTCTTTGCGTATCTTCTCACGTTCTGAATTGCTGATCGATCTACGGTACAACTGTCTTCCCGTTTCGGGGTCGAGAGTAGAAAAATTGACGTGGGCGTGTAGGTTGTAAATTGGGTGACCCGTTTTCTCATTCAAGCGCCCCTCGTCTCGATGGATAGAAATTTGTACCGCTGTAAATCCCGTCTCTTTTTCGATCTCTCGAACGAGACGTTCAACGTCTTTGATCGAATGCTCTTTGTTGAGATTTATGACAGCCTCCCAATGTGCATTTTCAAATTTTGTTTGGAACTTTTGACCATAGGTTTTGGAGTAATTTTCTTTGGCGTTCTCAAATAAATTCTCTAACATTTTTTGCGCTTCGACCGCTGATCGATTACACTCATTTTCTAGTCGATGCTCAATGGGAAGAAGATAGTTCGGCTCTTTTTCTGATCGGTCATTATGAGCAAATGAACCGCCGGAAGATTTAGCGAAGTTGATCGATGAGATTGCCATTGAGTAATTCTCCTGAGCTTGCGAAGTAGAGAATTATAGCACGATTAATCCGTTAGGGTTGATAGTGCGCACTATCAACCCTATGGGTCTTATTGCGCTCCTTTTTTCGCAAGCTCAAATGGAGGGAAGAGTTGGAACTATAAAAATGGATAACAAATTAAATGAAGATGCAAATGTAATTTAACAGATATTAATCCGCTATAATTATTTAATTGGACGTAATAAAACTATATCGAAAGGGATACATGAGTATTTTAAAGAATGCTGTTGATTCAATTGCAATAGGCTTAGAGGATTTCAATTCGGGTGATCCAAGACGATTAATTTCCAGTACAAGAAATGTTTTCGCAGGGATACTCTTATTATTCAAGCATAAACTTGTATTGATGAGTCCATCGGATTCTGATGAAGTTTTAATTAAACAAAAGATTGCTCCTTTTATAGATGTTAATGAGGGGTTGAAATGGATTGGAAAAGGTAGTAAAACAGTTGACGTTTCTCAAATAGAAGAACGCTTTAATGCATTAGATATTCATGTTGATTGGATAGCTTTTAATAAAATAAATAAATTTAGA
>NZ_JAQTYM010000001.1:119532-157205 GCF_028688295.1 Sulfuricurvum sp. | reverse complement strand
TAACGATTCCGACATCCCAGTGCGGGAAATGGCGGCGGATGAGGGCATTGAGTTCTACTTCGAACGCCGACGTCCCTTTTTGCTCTCTCTTTGTTTCGGCACTGCCGGTGATCATCCCCGCAGCTACGGTATTGTTTGTTATTTTGTCGATCAAAATAAACCCTCCGCTTTGGCGATTATCTTCATACGTATCAAACGCCAAACGTTCCCCAAGCTGTAAAATAACCGAGCCGATGTCGTTCAATCCCAAATGATCCGTCTCATGCGTCACCTGCGTATTGACGTCAATACGATACTCGATCCCCTCTGCGCTAACCGAAGTGAGAGTTGAGCCTCTTTTGAAAAAATAGCTTTTCCTCGGTAAAAATATCGTTTCATCCATCCATACGAGATTGGCCGTGATCGTATCCGAGACACAGACACTCTCCCCCGCTTTGATCAGCAGATTTCCTCGGCTGATGTCGATCTCTTCATTGAGGGTGAGCGTCACCGCCTGATCGGTAGATGCCGATGTTAAACTACTGTCGTAGGTGACGATCTCTTTGACCGTTGCCTCTTTATTGGAGGGCATTACTGCTATACGATCCCCTACGTGTATCGTCCCCGCCAAGATCGTTCCGGCGAATCCTCTGAAATCGAGATTGGGGCGATTGACGTACTGCACCGCCATTCGAAACGGTGCATTCGCAGATGCCGCCGCCAAAGGGATCTCTTCGAGAAGTTCTATCAGCGTTTTCCCCTCATACCACGGAGTGTGCACGCTTCGGGTCACCACGTTATCCCCATCCAAAGCCGACATCGGCACTGAATGGATGCTCTGAATGCCGAGCTCGCGCGCAAACGTCCGATATTCGGTATCAATGCGATCAAATACCGCTTTGTCATACCCCAACAGATCCATTTTGTTAATCGCGACAATGACGTTACGAATCCCCAACAAACGGACGATAAACGAATGGCGACGCGTCTGTGTCACAATCCCGTAGCGCGCATCGATCAAGATGATCGCCAAATCTGCCGTAGAGGCTCCCGTTGCCATATTTCGAGTATATTGCTCATGCCCAGGGGTATCCGCAATAATAAACTTTCGTTTATCGGTCGAAAAATAACGATAAGCTACATCGATCGTAATCCCCTGCTCCCGTTCGCTCTGCAAACCGTCTACGAGGAGTGCCAAATCGATTCTATCACCAGTAGTACCCGATTTTTTGCTGTCGTTTTTGATGCTCTCTAACTGATCCTCGAAAATCATTTTTGAGTCGTGCAGCAATCGACCGATCAAGGTACTTTTACCATCATCCACACTGCCGCAGGTGATAAAACGGAGCAGCTCTTTATGTTCTTGTTCCCTAAGATAAGCCTCAATATCAGTGGCTATCAAATCTCCTTGATGTGCCATTAAAAGTACCCTTCAATTTTTTTCTTCTCCATAGAAGCTGAGCTGTCAGCATCTATCAGACGCCCTTGGCGCTCCGATGTTTTAGTCAACAACATCTCTTGGATAATATCGCTTAATGTCACGGCATTACTCTCTACCGCACCAGTCAGTGGGTAACACCCTAGTGTTCTAAAACGGACATTTTCTATTTTAGGTATTTCACCTTCACTAAGAGGAAACCGCTCATCATCAACCATAATTTTTACCCCATCACGCTCAACAACTGGACGCAATGCTGAGTAATACAAGGAAACGATCGGGATCTGTTCGAGATGAATATACTGCCAAATATCAAGTTCCGTCCAATTGGAAAGAGGGAATACCCGAATACTTTCACCCTTATGAATCCGCCCATTGTAGATATTCCACAATTCAGGACGCTGATTTTTCGGATTCCATCGATGGTTTTGATCCCTAAACGAATAAATCCTCTCTTTAGCACGACTTTTCTCTTCATCCCGTCTCGCTCCGCCAAAAACGGCATCAAACTCATAATAATTCAATGCCTGCTTCAATCCTTCAGTCTTCATCACATCCGTATACACTGCACTCCCGTGAGTAAATGGATTAATACCTTGTGCTATTCCCTCAGGATTAACATGAGTCAACAGTGTTAATCCCAATTCTTTGACCCGACGATCGCGAAATTCAATCATCTCTTTAAACTTCCATGTCGTATCAACATGCAGTAATGGAAACGGCAGCTTTGCCGGATAAAATGCTTTTATTGCTAAATGAAGCATCACCGATGAATCTTTACCGATTGAATAAAGCATTGCCGGATTATCAAATTCCGCGACCACTTCACGCATGATATGGATTGCTTCAGCTTCTAGTGTCTTCAGATGTGTTTTTTTCTCTTGTGATATCATGCTCTTCTCCTTTACTACCGTTTTTCAATCAAATAAAAATAGCCCAATCGGCCAACTCTTTGCGACTCGAATATTCATCTTCGAGGATTCCATCCAATATATCCAAGAAAAATTTCATACTCACTTCCTTTTCAAGTGGAGTCCACACTCCTTATGCTCAGAACTTTCCCACCACCATCGTCCGGCTCTGAGATCTTCTCCCTCGCATATTGCTCGTGTACACGGAGCACATCCGATACTCGGGTAGCCCTGATCATGCAGCACGTTGTAAGGGACCTTATTCTCATTAATATAGTCCCAAACCATTTGTTCACTCCACTCGATAAGCGGATTAAGTTTTATTAGAGTGTTTGCTTCATCCCATTCGACGAGTTGCATCGTCTCACGTGTAGGAGATTGAGATCGGCGCAATCCTGTAATCCATACTTCCAAACCCCCTAAAGCTCTGAACAGAGGTTCGAGTTTGCGAACTTGGCAACAGGCTTTACGGTTTTCAATACTCTCTCGAAATCCATTAATCCCCTGACTTTTATAAAGCTCCTCCAGAGCCGTTTTATCAGGACAAAAGACCTCTACGTTAATCCCGTATTTTCGATTTGTTTGATCCATCAGAGTATAAGTCTCTTCGGGAAGTCGTCCCGTATCAAGTGAAAATATCTTTGCTATAGGATCAATTTTAGCCATCATGTCAGTCAAAACCTGATCTTCAGCTCCATAACTTGATGCTAAAGCAATTCGTCCTTTATACGTTTGTAAAAAATGGGTCAGTATCATTTCAATCGATGCATCTTCAAACCACGTATTCAATAACTCAAAATCATTTTTCATACACCATCACCCTATATCTGATAATCGTTTTGGACCGCTTTGATCCGGCCAAAAGATGTTGCATTCCATGCTCGTTCATGAAAATAATATAAAAACATCTTCGTAACTACTTCGATTGAACCGATGGAAACTGCCATTACTAAATTACCAGTAATAAAATAAGAGACAATCATTGTATCGATGGTTCCAACTGTACGCCACGAAATAGCTTTAATCACGCTTCTATAATGTTTTTCCCCCATGATGCCCTTCCTCAATAACGCTTTTACGCATTCTCAGAGGGGAACTCATAAAGATCCGTACTTAAATACCGTTCTCCAGTATCGCACAAAATCGTTACGATCTTTTTCCCCAGATTTTCAGGACGTTCTGCAATCTTTTTCGCTGCTGCCACATTGGCTCCAGAGGAAATTCCCACTAAAAGTCCTTCGGTTTTTGCAATCATTCTTGATGTTGCAATCGCTTCATCATTCGTAATACGAATGATCTCATCATAAACATCCCGATTAAGTACTTGAGGAATAAACCCTGCTCCAATCCCCTGTATTTTATGAGGTCCAGCCAATTCACCCGAAAGTACCGCTGAAGCATCCGGTTCGACTGCAATGACTTGAATGTTCGAGTTATACTTTTTAAGTATTTCTCCCACACCGGTAATCGTTCCACCCGTTCCGATAGCTGCGACAAAAATATCAATTTGACCGTCGGTATCTCTCCAAATCTCTTCCGCTGTCGTTTCTCTGTGAATCTGTGAATTATCCGGATTGTTAAACTGTTGTAAAACAACTGCACCAGGGATAGAATTTCCCAGTTCAAGTGCTTTCACTACCGCGCCGCCCATTCCCTTTTCAGGTTCTGTCAAAACGATCTGCGCACCCAAGGCCACCAAAAGACGTCGTCTCTCCAAACTCATTGAACTCGGCATTATCAAAATCAGTTTTAACCCTAAACTTGCAGCAACACTTGCCAAGGCAATCCCGGTATTCCCGCTTGTTGGCTCAATAATGACACTATCTTCGGTAATCTCACCACGCTGTAGGGCTTGGAGGATCATATTGCATCCAATGCGGTCTTTAACCGAACTAGATGGATTCATAAATTCGCACTTCCCTATTATCATTGTTAAACCGTCAGAAAAATGGTTTAACGTAATAAGCGGCGTATTTCCAATCAATTCGGTGATATTGGCTGCAATTTTCATTGTTCACTCCTTTCCTTAGTGAGATTTATACTAAAATGAACAATTATTCATTTTTAAATTTTAAGAATTATACGAAGAAATTTTTTAGTTGTCAAGTAATTCTATAGAATTAGTAGTATTTATTGATTTCTCATTAACAAAAGCCCTATTTTGTGAGGGAAACGATAGTATTTAATTCATAGTAGATTAGTAATGTAGTAATAAAAATAACTCTTTAAGCGGTCTAAAATGATATAATTGCCACTTCTACCACTTACCTGTGCTACTATTTCCAAAAAAAATGAGGGTATTTATGGCTATTATTTCTATCGCTTCCACTAAAGGTGGAGTGGGTAAAACCTCTCTGGCTTTTTCTCTCGCCAAAGATCTGCGCTATCGCTATGCAACCAACGATATGTCGGTCGTTCTGACAAAGTATAAAAATGCCCGCTATTATCCGAATAAAATTCCACTCTATCCCGATACTGTTTATGATTTTGGTGGATTTGAGAATCCTCATGCAAATGAGATCTTGAGAGAATCAGACATAATTATCCTCCCCACGACGAATGATCTCAATTCGATTATGAAAAGCCTCGTCTTTATTAAAGCTTTTAGGGAGAAAACGATCCTTGTGTTCGCTAATATGCTTGAAAATCCAAATGATGCTCTCATGATAAAAGAGAAAATCCATGAACATTTCCCAAACCTTGCCTTTACCTATCTACGTCGAACAAAATTGCTAAAAAATGCTTTGGAAAGTGGGATGAGTGCAACAGAGCTGTATCAGAGTAATAACCATACCCAACATCTGTACAAGCAAGCTTACGGAGAATATTCGAAGATTTTGAACCTGTTTAGTGAAGAGAGTATCGAGTAATAAGCCTTAATATAAACCCGTTACTCTTTTTTTTATCTCAATTTTATCATCATACATGTTTTTGTCGGCTAATTCGATAATATCGATCAAGTTATCTCTCTCCTGGAATGCACTCACTCCGAATGAGAAACTCGTTCTAAACATCGTATCGTGAGCCTTTAACTTTTTGCTTAAAATATTTTCTCTCAAACTAGTGAGCTTATTCAATGCATCCCTTTCAGAAACCTCATTTGAGAAAAGAATCATAAATTCATCTCCTCCATACCGAACGATATTTTTGTCTACTTTTGTTAAACTATTTGCTATGTACATTAAAACTTTATCCCCAATGATATGCCCAAAAGTGTCATTTATCGCTTTAAAGTAATTTAAATCAATCATTGCAAGAGTCCCTGAGTGTTTAAAATATTGTGACTCTCCATCTAAAAATGTATCGTGAACCCATTTCCTATTAAATAGACCTGTTAATTCATCTTTATAGACCGAAGCTTTGAGTTTTTCGATCTCTTCACGCAGCATTTTCGTTTCTGATAATACCTCATTGAGAATAGTTTCATCTTTTGTTTGAATCGCAGTAATAGCTTTGTTGGTACTTTCGCTTAATTGTTGCATATTTTTAGAGGTTTCATTACTCAAATTCGTTAACAGTGTAATCTTTTCATTTAATTCACTATCAGCAATATTAACTTCGTCATTAATCTCTAATCCATGTTCAGCTGCAAACTTAAAGAAAAGAGCTGAATAGATACTCGGTGTAATAACATCTAAGCTATCTGTAGCATTAATCGTTTCATGAGAAATAATCTGTAAAATTTCCTGATTAGCATACATTTTTTAGTCTCCTTGATCTTAATACCACAACATAAAATTAGTGAAAGTATAGCGAAAACTAAGTAGCTTATGATTACAAATTGTTATCTATAGCTATTCCACTAATCTTAGAACCACCATTTTAATCAATTCAACGCGGACTGCTTTCCCAACACTTAACTTATTCTTGGCGTTTGTACTCGATCAGAAGATACGTTAAACCATTCGCATGAGATTCATCAATAATGTGATAATTATCAATCTTTCTTTGAGTCAGAACGGTTATCTGCTGATCAGTTTGTGTTTGTGCGGTTTCACTATTTTTATGAACGGATGTCAAAGAACGAACATCACTTTTCAACTGTGTAGCGATATCATTGAGTGCTTTACTTTTGGCTTCTAAAAAACTTTTACCGCTTCCTACTCCATAGACCGTTGAACCATCCATCATGGGGTGCTTTTGCACATACGGTGGTAGCGGTTCAGGGGTTTCAAACCACTTAAACAGCCAAAAGCCATACACACTCTGATAGGTGAGAAAAAAAATAACTGCATATTTTTTCATCGTCTACTCTCTCTAGTATCTAGGCCGGATAATATCACCCACTTCGATTGCGCTGTTATGATCTTCATCATCCATAAACATCCATGCATAATGAGCCGTAATCTGATCGGAAACCGTAGCGGTACCGATACGCACTTTGTTAGTAATCGTTTTTGCTTCAATCTCATCTTTAAATACAATCTCTTTATAAACAAGGAGTTTTTGCCCCTCATATACACCTTCATCTTTTCCCATATTAATCAAAAAAATAAACTCTTCATCATCTTCAATAGAGACTTTCTTGCTTACAATCAACCCCTCCGGGGCAACAGAGTTTGCAATCTGTTTGAAAAGTTTCGCCAACGATACCTGTAATGATTCGACGTATTTTGAACGATTGATCCCCGATTGATATCTTCCAGTGACCGAATACGAAAGATTATCTTTCGCTTCAAAAAACTTTTGTTCACCTTGGGGAGTTGTGAGTTGAGCTACTATGGCCGTTTGAACATAATACGTCCAATAAGGATCAGTGTAGTAGCTCTCATCTTTTATGTAAATAGCCTTATCGGTTTTTATTTTTCGTTTTCGTTCAATATATTGTGAAGGGCTAAACTGTTGGCTTGAACTTACATTATGGAGGGTCAATTTGAGGGTATACGTTCCATTCTGTTCCACTTTAAACACTTCTTTTGCATTATTGTAAACTAGAAAATAATCGCGCAGAACTCCCTCATATTCATGCCATTTTCCCATATCGAGAGTAATGTCGTCATGAAGTGTCGGTCGTATTACACGGTAATTTGCTTTATCTTCATCCACGATATTAAACGTAGAGACATCTTTATATTTATAAAGATCGACTTTGCTCGTTACGCTACATCCTCCCAGTAATACAATCAAGAATGTAAAAAAAATAACCTTATTTAGCTGTCTCACGATCAAGTTCTCCAATTACATTATCCATCATTTTTTTATTCGAATCAGAGGTGTGTGTACTACATCCCACAATCATGACAAGAGCCAAGGTTAAAAGAAGAAGTGATTTCATTATTTACTCTCGTCTGATTCAAGTTCTTTCCATACTTCAGTTGCTTGAAATTTTTGCCAAAGGGCATCTTGATTATTAAAAGAAGAATGAACATTTTTCTTGATCTCTTTATCAAACGATGAAGCATCCAAAACATACAACGTATAAAGAATGCCACTTTTACTGTCTAAGAAAAGTTTTTTCTGCTGAGACTGCTTCAGCGTTACATCCGTAATTTGTTTTGTTGCATACTGTAGGGCATAATCTAGCGTTTGATCCTCACCCATTCCAAGCTCTTGAGATGCTCGTTTAAACATATCTTTGACTCTAATGTCCATCTGGCGTGCCAATTCTGCCCTTGCTACTGCAGCAGCTTCAATCTTCTGGAGTTCAACGTCTCCCCCTTTATTAGGCTTGGCTGAACCTGAAGCAGCATATTTATCTCCCAATACAGTCGGTTCTTGGTACCACTGCGGTAAATCGTTCAAAGCATTACGTGTTTCAGGCTGATTAACGCATCCGCTTAAAACGAACATCAACATTCCGATTCCAAACAAGAGTATTTTTTTCATCTTGGCTCCTTCAAAAGTATCGTAGTACAGTATTATTGGATCATACTGCAGAGAAATAGTGAACCTTCTAAAATCGGGTTCAGACAACCAGTCCTTGAGTTTTTTTGACCTCTAAGCGATCATACATATCAAGCATATTGAGATAATGAGTATGCAATGCGGTACTAATGAAAGATTCTTCCCCGCTTAGAATTGCTACCGCCTTTTCAACCCGTTCAAAAGTATAGAGATCACGTAATGCTTGAGCATAATCACTAAATTCTAATCCTAACTCCGCCATTTGAATCAACTCAACAACGAGAACACTCATAGGATTCGTACTAAATTCCAAATAACTCACAGCCTCTTCAATGTTTCCTAACGATAGATGAAGCTGCGCTTTGAGCTCTCCGATTGTAAAGTTCTCTTCGAAAATCACCCCGATAAATTTCTCTACATTCAGATGATCTTCGAGTGCTTCGATCTCATCCAACACCGCTTCAGACTCATACTCGGCAAAGTTTAAAATCACTTCACGGTACATCTTTCCTCGATTACGGTTGTTATAGACCAAATCATCGATTGGGTACACCTCAGAGACTCCGGGAACAACCATCTGGCACGAGTAAAAGTTCAGATAATTGTAATCACGGATATAAATATCCCTCCCCATAGATGCAAAAATCGACGTGAGATAGGCAAACTCTTCTGCAGTACTTACACCAGTATATCCCCACCGTGAAAGTTCAAAGCTCTTTTTGGCACTCAAAAACTGTATCCCCATCTTGCCGTTCGAATCGATAAAATGAGATTCTATATTAAAGCTCTCCGAGACAATCGACATATCAAACGTCGGTACTTCGAAACTTTCTAGATTCTCCAACCCGCGCCCTTGCATCAGCTCCGTCATTGTACGCTCCAGAGAAACTTCCAAAATCGGATGGGCACCGAAAGAGACAAAGAGGGTCGCATTGGCTGGATTGATAAACGAGATCGCCGTGACGGGGTATTTACCGCCTAGTGACGCATCTAATACGTTCACAATATACCCTAATTCCCGAAGCTTTGTCAGATCGCTGTAAAGGCGCTCGAACTGCTGTAGAAATGGATCACCGTAGTGCGGAAGTGCATATCCATTCTTAATAATTTCGATTTTCGCATACCGCTCCAAAATCTCACTCATTGCCTGTACTTGTGCCTCTTGTGCCGTATTTCCGGTAGCAAGGCCATTACTAACATAAAGATTGCTGAGTATATTGATCGGAAAATAGACTACTTCATCACCAGTGAGCTTCCGAAATGGCAATGCCACAATTTTGTCTTCATAATCGCTGTTAAAATCGAGGAGCTCATCCATACTTAATTCACCATTAGGATCATACGTTCCCATCAATTCAGAGTTTAAATAACCTCCATTAAAATCAAATGCCACCTCATCAGGATAATATTTCCTCTCGGGTAGATGAAAATCGATAAAAAAGTTGTTGGTTTGAAGCCGTTCAATGTACTCACCGAGAGCACTGGCCGTAGAGGCTTCAGAATAGATTCCTTTACCGTTGGAATAAATATGTTTTGGCGCTTCTAAGGAGGCGAGGTTTACTGAATAGCAGTGATTAAGGGGGTGCTTTTCATGTGAATAACTAACGATACATCCCATATCGTTTAATATGCTTTCCATCTTTTTGATGGAATCTTCAACTGGGGCATTTTTTGAGACTAACTTCATATCGGTTCACTTCTATTAAATTATCACTAAGTATAGCCAAAAGAATTAACTGATTACTAATTTAAACTTTTCTTAAGTATGATATTAATTTCTTATTAGCCAATAAAATTTAACTACTATAAATTATTATAATGGCATATCTTCAAAATTGAGGAGTTCAAAATGAAACATGTACTTATGGAATTGCCTTTTGAGCAATCTGCATTAGCACCTTACATTTCTGCCGAAACACTCTTGTATCATTACGGTAAACATCATGCCGGATACGTCAATAAACTCAATTCACTTATTGTGGGGAGTGAGTATGAGGAGAAATCGCTTGAACACATTGTTAAATATTCGGATGGCGCTATTTATAACAATGCGGCTCAAATCTATAACCACGATTTTTATTGGAAAGGACTCAAAAATGGATCCACGTCTCCATCGGTTGAACTTTTAGGTTTAGTTGAACGTGATTTTGGATCAATAAAAACATTTGAAGAAACTTTTTTAGCTGCTGCCGCAGGTTTTTTCGGCTCAGGCTGGGTCTGGTTAATTATTACCAATCAAGGCAAATTGGAGATTAAACTCACTTCGAATGCCGATACACCGATACGTCATGGAGACACCCCTCTTTTAACCTGCGATGTGTGGGAACATGCCTATTATATTGATTACCGAAACGGACGGGTAGATTATCTTTCAAACTGGTGGAAACTGATCAATTGGAATTTTGTTTCTGCTAATCTTTCCCATTTTATGAACGATCCGATTGCTGGCTATAATCAACCGTGCAATGATCTGAATTCACTCTGTGAGTACGTTGATTTTATGCAAAACAATGAGCGGACACCCTCTTAGTTTACGCCTTGTTGTCATATCTACGTTACGATAGCGTATCTAAAAACATTGAGGTTACCATGATGGAAATACTATTAGGATTAAATCTATTTTTGCTCTTTATACTTGTCGGAATGTTCGCAATATGGATATGGGCAATGATCGATATCATCACCTCCAAATTCAAAGAAGATCTGATGCAAGTGGTGTGGCTTCTCGTCGTCTTCTTCTTGCCGTTTATCGGCGTTTTACTCTATCTGTTGCTCGGACGAAATATGAAACGAACCCCTCCGGAAGAGCAAAATCCGAGTCATAAATACGATCATCTCACGAAACTCAAATCGCTCTTGGATGAGGGGATACTGACACCCGAAGAGTACGAAGCGGAAAAAGAGAAGATCCTAAACCGCTCGTAAGTTTCTTCCGTTCGCCCTGAGCCAGTCGAAGGGTAGAACGGTTCATGGTTCGACACGCTCACCACAAACGGAGACTAAATCTTTGATGCTTCTAATACACTCACCACCTGGCGCATTTTGAGGAGCGAATCGGGATTGAGTGAAATCGAATCGATCCCCTCCTCTACTAAAAATCGGGTGATTTCAGGATAATCCGAGGGTGCCTGACCGCAGATACCGATGTATTTCCCCCGCTCTTTACAGGCGCGTATCGCCATCGAGAGCATCCGTGTCACCGCTTCATTGCGTTCATCAAACACTGCCGCGACAAGTGTGCTATCACGATCGACTCCGAGGGTGAGCTGAGTGAGGTCATTGGAGCCGATACTGTAGCCGTCGAAGATTTCCAAAAACTGATCGGCTAAGATAACATTGGAGGGGATTTCGCACATTGCGTATATCTCCAAGCCGTTTTCCCCTTGCACCAAGCTTGCTTCATTCATCACGGCAATGGCTTTGCGCCCCTCTTCGGGAGTACGGACGAAGGGGAGCATCACTTTGACATTATCAAGCCCCATATCATCCCGTACCCGCTTCAACGCTTCGCACTCCCACTCAAATGCCTCTTTGTATTGCTCAGAGTAATAGCGACTTGCCCCGCGAAATCCGATCATCGGGTTCTCTTCGTCCGACTCATAGGCTGCGCCGCCGACCATGTGTTTATACTCATTGGATTTAAAATCACTGGTACGGACAATAACAGGACGGGGATAAAATGCTGCCGCAATCATCCCTACGCCCTCAGAAATCTTGTCGATAAAAAACTTCTTGGGATCATCATACCCCAACATCGCGGCTCTAATCGCTTTGTGCTCACGAATCTTTTTCCCACGGGAAAGTTCCACCAGTGCCATAGGGTGTGCTTTGACGGTGTTGGAGATGATAAACTCCATCCGCGCCAGCCCAACTCCATCATTAGGGAGTTTTGCCACTTTAAAGGCGATATCAGGATTACCGACGTTCATATAGAGTTTTGTCTTCGTCGGAGTAAGATTGCCCAAATCGATTTGGGTAATCTCATACGGAACCGATCCCTCATAGACCACTCCGTTCTCCCCCTCCGCACAACTCACCGTTACCGCATCAGTATCGTGCAATACGTCGGTCGCATTGATCGTCCCGACGATAGCAGGAACACCGATCTCACGTGCGACAATGGCAGCATGACACGTCCGACCTCCGCGATTGGTGATAACGGCGGAAGCTTTTTTCATAATCGGTTCCCAATCGGGATCGGTGATATCGGCGACGAGGACATCTCCGGCATTAAAGTGTTCCCCCTCGGCGGGAGAGTGGATGATTTTGACATTTCCTGATCCGATCTTATCGCCGATCGCTTTACCGCTAAGGAGTATTTTCGCACTCACTTCTCCCTTAAAGCGGTACTGTTCCAGCGTCGTATCACTCATTTTACGGCTTTGCACCGTTTCAGGGCGGGCTTGGACGATAAAAAGCCCACCCGTGAGACCGTCTTTTGCCCATTCGATATCCATCGGACGGTATTCCCCCGCCATCGCGGTGTAATGTTCCTCGATAATCAATGCATAGCGAGCCAGCGTCGCAACCTCATCGTCGTTAATCGAAAATTGTTCCTGTAGCTCTTTCGGTGTGGAGAGGTTCATCGTGTGGTGGCGTTCATCGTAAGTCATCGTGAGAGCTTTAGAGCCGAGTTGGCGTTTGAGGATAGAGACTTTATTCTCTTTGAGAGTCGGTTTAAAGAGAAAAAATTCATCGGGATTAACCCGTCCGCCGACGATATTCTCCCCCAACCCCCAAATCGAGTTGATGAGGATCAGATTTTCCGAACCGTTTTCGGTATCGATCGTAAACATCACCCCGCTGCTGGCCAAGTCGCTGCGCACCATTTTCTGTACCCCCACCGAGAGGGCAACGCCGAAATGGTCATACCCGCGACTGTTGCGGTAACTGATTGCACGGTCGGTAAAGAGAGAGGCAAAACACCGTTTTACGTGCTCGATGAGCATCGTCTCACCGCGAACGTTCAGGTAGCTCTCCTGCTGCCCTGCGAAGCTCGCATCGGGCAAATCTTCGGCCGTTGCGGAGGAGCGTACCGCCACATCTACCGACACCGTGCCATACTCCTCCTCCATAGCACGATAACTCTCGGCAATTTCGGTTTTTAACACTTGCGGTATTTCACCGCTGAGCATAAGAGAACGTATCGCATCCCCACATCGGTTCAACGCTTCAATATCACTCAGATCGACGCCGTTAAAAAACTGACGTATTTTCGGTTCAAAACTATTATGAGCGATAAAGAGACGATACCCTTCCGCCGTTACGGCAAATCCTTCGGGAACTTTTACCCCCAGAACTTTGAGTGAGCTTATCATCTCTCCTAAAGAGGCATTTTTGCCTCCGACCAATGCAATATCATTGATTCCTAATGAATCCAGAGTGCGAATATAATGCATAATATCTCCCTTTAGGGCGTAGTATCTGTAGAATACCATATAATACGTTTATCTTTTATCGGAAACCTTATGCACACTATTCTTCTAACGACGTTAAATGCCCGCTACGCCCATACCGCATTGGGTTTACGCTATCTCTATGCCAACCTGCACGAGCTCCAATCCGAAACAAAAATCATCGAATTTACGATGAATGAACAGATACAGAGTATCGCTGAAGATTTGCTCAAACACGCACCGCGAATCATCGGCATCGGTGTCTATATTTGGAACGCCGCTCAGAGTGCAGAGCTGATCCAAACCCTCAAAAAAGTCTCGCCTCAAACGATCATCGTCCTCGGCGGTCCCGAAGCAGGATACCAGCCGCATCGCGTCGATTTTAGTAAAGCCGATTACATTATCAGCGGTGAGGGGGAAGTGGCATTTTATGATTTGTGCAAAAAGTTGCTTTCTCCCGTTCGCCCTGAGCCTGTCGAAGGGTTTCATGGTTCGACAGGCTCACCACGAACGGAGACACCTCATTTCATTAAAGCTCCTCTTCCCGATCTTAAAGAAATCAACCTCCCCTACACTGCTTTCAACGACGAGGATGTAGAACACCGATACATCTACGTCGAAGCTTCACGGGGATGTCCGTTCGAATGTGAGTTCTGCCTCTCCTCCATTGATGAGAAAGTGCGTAATTTCCCCCTTGATCAGCTCCTCGAAGAGTTTGAAACTCTTTGGCAACGCGGTGCTCGAAGTTTCAAATTCATCGACCGCACCTTTAATCTCAACATGACCTTCGCTAATCGAATATTGGATTTTTTCCTCTCCAAAGAGCCACCCTACTTTGCCCACTTCGAAGTAATCCCCGATCACTTCCCCGATGTACTCAAAGAGAAGATCAAACTATTTCCCGCAGGATCATTGCAGCTTGAAATCGGTATCCAAACTCTCGATCCTGTGATTGCAAAAGGGATTAACCGACCGCTGAAACTCGAAAAGATTTTCGAGAATCTCCGCTTTTTGGAAAATGAAACTCATGCGCACATGCACCTCGATCTCATCGTCGGATTACCGGGCGAAACACTAGAGGGATTTGGTCGCAATCTTGATAAGCTTGTTTCACTTACCCACAGTGAGATCCAAATCGGAATACTTAAAAATCTCTCAGGAACAACCCTCTCTCGCCACGATCAAGTGCACGGAATGATCTACTCAGACATACCACCCTATGATATTCTTCAAAATAATCATCTCAGTTTTGAGCAAATACAAAAAATGAAGCGGTTTGCGAGGTTTTGGGATATTTTTTACAATAGCGGAAGTTTTACCAAAACAGTTCCTCTCCTTTGGCGTGAGGGGAGCGTATTTGATGGGTTTTACGCCTTTAGCGAATGGATCTACACCCAAACTCTCTCCACGTGGAAAATCTCACTGGATCGTCAAATCACATTGATCCATACCTATCTGTGTGAACATAATGATAAAGAGATCGTGGAAGCGGCTTTGGTTGAAGATTTGGCTACTCGTCCAGAGAAAACCATCCCGTTTTTTCTGCGACAATCGACAATCGAGAAAAAAGAAAAAGAGGCCAAAGCAGTTACACCAAAACGACAAGCTAAACGCTCTACCTAAGCTTTCGTTTGATGTTCTTACTATCACCTATTTGCTTTTTGATTCCCATAATTGATTTGCTTTTTGAATCGTTCCGTATTGGGGATTGGCAATAAAATAATCACGGATAAACTGCTTGTATTTTATCTGTTCCGGTGTCAACACTTCATCTGTTGATATATTTTCATCTACTGTACTCTTTGGCGGTATTAACGTCGAAACATAATAAGCGACTTCTTTCATTTCTGCATCACTTAATTTCGTTGCCTGACCGCTCATCATATTCCCGAATCCATATTGATTAAACTTGCCGGCTTTGTACATTTTTAACCGTTCAATAACCCTTTCTTCTTTCCATCCGGCAATGATCTCGCTCACACCCAGAGATTTTTTTTCGCCCACTTCTCCATGACACGCTATACAGCGTTGAAAGACCGATGCCCCATCTGCTATAGAGAGTGTAACTGTACCTACTAAAAGTAACACTATTGTTTTCAATTTCATGATCCTTATTTCTCCTGTTATACCAGTGGATTTACCCCTGATTTTTAAAATAGTTATTTATTATAGTGCATGATTCTTAAAATTTTTATACATTTTATAAATTTGCTTTTATTATTTGTAACAACTTTGTGATATAATTATTTCAAATAGTTACGCTTAGTAACATGCGGTCATGATTGTGAAAATACAACAGAAATTATTTGGAAAAACAAGATATATTCTTATATAATTTTTTTGTATATATAATTAAAACACGGAGTCATATCAAATGAAAAAAATAGTTCTTGGGCTTTCCCTTACAGCAGCAGCTCTTTTCGCAGCAGACGGTGCAGCAGTATATAGTAAATGTGTAGCTTGCCATGGAAAAGACGGTCAAAATACAGCGATTTCAGGTGTAGCACTTTCAGGTGACGCGGCTTCAATTGAGAAAAAATTGAATGGATATAAAGACGGTAGCTTCGGCGGTGCTAAAAAAGCAATGATGGTTGGACAAGTTGCTTCTCTCTCTGCTGATGATATCAAAGCTGTTTCAGCTCACATTGCTGGATTGAAATAATTCTTGAATTTTGAAGAGGCTACCGCCTCTTCTCTCTATGTTTACTATCACCTCGTCTCTTAAAGAGACCAAGCTTCTTCTTTTATTGTAATAACTGCTTTTCGTAGGGAGGAATTTCATCCCATTTGTTTTGATCCAAAACTTCTTTAGCTTCTTTATTCCCATTAAGATACGCATTTTGCATGTATACTTTTGCTTCTTCAGTATTTTTCTCTACACCATCACCCGTTAGATACATTTTACCAAGATCATACTGCGCATCAGCACAATTTTGGAGTGATGCTTTATTCAGATACTCTTTTGCTTTTACCATATCTTTATTAATTCCTAAACCGGCACGGTACATTTTTGCAACTTCATTCTGCGCTTTAGCATACCCCTCATCTGCAGTTTTCTTATACCAGTAAAATGCTTCTTGATAATCTTGCTTCGTACCTTTTCCATGGTAGTACATATCCGCGATGTAAAGCTCAGATTTGGTATCTCCCTGCTCAGCCGACTTTTTGAACCATCCAAACGCTTTGTTAAGGTCTTTAGCTGTCCCGCGACCGTCATAATACATATACCCAAGATTGAACTGCGCCTTGTCATGCCCCTGCTTAGCTGCTTTTTCAAACCAATAGAGTGCTTTCGCATCGTCTTTTTTCGTCATCATACCCTGATAGTAAAATCCCCCTAGAGCAAACTGTCCATCCGGATCTCCCGCATCAGCTTTGGCTTGCGCCGCTTTTACTGCCTGTTCCTTCATGTCTCCTGACTGTGCCGATAAACTCACTGCCGCCGTGCTCAATAACATGGCATTGATTAGGGCAATAGAAAGAATCTTTTTCATAACATTTCCTTAATATAGTCTATTGTTTATTCTATAGGAAAAAAGATTAATATATCTTTATTATCCGTTTAGAATTATATTTTTTTCTTTTATCTCATTATTACTTTTTATGACATTTAGCACATATACTCATTGGGCTTTTTTCCATAATCAACGAACGTGTATCCGAAGCATGCGGATTATGACAGCTAATGCATTCCAACTCCTTTCCCGGACGTGATGGATCGGGTTTTCCGCGTGTAGGATGGGTTTTAGCGATGATGGTATTGATGATATGATTACCGCTTATTTTATCGGCATGACATGATGTACACAAATCCCAGGGTTTGGCTCTGAGATAAAAACGCTCTTCCCCCGAATGGGGATTATGGCATCTGGTGCACTGCTTTGCATCAAAGGGCATATGGTGAAACCGTTTTGCTTCCCATGTCTCTTTCTCTTTTTTATGGCAGTTTAGACACGCTTCACCGATTTTATCGGGAAGTTTAAATGTGTATTCTCCCCCTTTTTGTGTCTGATGGCAAGAGGTACAAAGCCAATTAATAGCAGGGGCATGGCCGTGAGGTCGCGCAGTTAGTTTCTGATGGCACCCGTAGCAGTTGGAATCGGTAGGATTTTCAAACGCGACTCCCGGGCTTTCATTCACTTCCATCTTGTGGCATGGGGAACAACGTTTCTCATTTGAGGCCAAATGAAACATCTGTACCGAATAATTTTCCGGGGGATAGCGGTATTTTTTCTCCGTAACAATATCATGATAGATGATCGTAGAGAGTTTGCCGATCTCCCCCTCCTTTCCGATGGCCGTGAGGGTTATCTTGTTTTCGCCCGGCAAGAGCCGAATCGTTTTGCAATAAGTATTTCTACCCTGAACCGCCAACATATTAATCTGTTGATCCGTTTCAGTTGTAATAACGATCTTCTCTATCGTCGCCGATGTCACCTTTACTACGACAGAAGCGCTCTGTTCATGATACACCGACAAAGATGCCGGAGCTAGTAATTGCATACCCGAATCAGCCCCTCCCCACAAAAGAGATACGGTAAAGATCATTCCCGCCCAAAAAAGCTTTTTTCTCATACTCTTTATTGCCCTCATCGTACTGCAGCTTTTCCGGCTCCACGTTTATGTGGATCATCTAAAAAGAATTTCGCGTCCGAAGCGTGTGGATTATGGCATTGCACACAACTTCCCCTCTCTTCTCCCGGACATTTGGAATCGCCTCGTATTGCTGAAGAGAATTTTTTGTCCCCATGGCATCCCAGACATAAAGAAACAGCAGATTCATGGTTAAACATAGCATTTGAAGCCGCGTGCGGATTATGACACCGAGTACACTGCCCCGAATCGACAGGGAGATGTCGGTATTTTTTTGCATCCCATATCTGTTTGCTTTTGTCATGGCAGCTAAAACAGATCGAGGCAATCGGCTTGGCCGTCCGAAATTTAGATTCCCCCGCCAAGCGAGTGCCTTGAGTAGAATGACAGCCTGTACAGAGCCAATTAAGTGCGGGGGCATGAGCGTATTTTTCGTCTATAATATGTTTATGACAGCCGTAACAGTTAGAGTCCTCGGCGTCAATAAAGGCTACCCCTTTCTCTTCATTGATACTCATATCATGACATTTAGAGCACATTTTTTCATTCTCATCCGTATGAAAAAACTGTTCTTGAAAGTGAGCGGGAGGTATTTTTGCCCCTTTATGCGATGGAGAAACAAAAAAAAGGTCATTTTTTTCTTCATACGCCAATCGCTCCCCTACGTATCCCCTGACCCGAATTGTATTCTCGCCTGGATGAAGTTTGAATGTTGTTGAACAGACATTGTCACACTCTTTGCTCAGTACCACAGGATAAGCTTCATTCTTATCAGTCACAATCATCAGACGGCTGATGTTCCGATCTTCTAATCTGAGTGTAATCGAGACATGCCCTTCCCTGTAAATCTTTTTATCCATAACGGGAAATATCTCCACACCCTCTACAGCCATGATAGCTGAAACAGACAATGTGATCAACCAAAGTGCTTTGATAAGTATGCGGTTCATTGCATCATCCCTCTCTTTTCCCAATCCCTTTAGGACTCACACGGTCATACTCGAATTTTTTGTGACATGCCGGGGCGCAGGAACCGCCATTAGGGGCATCGACAAAGCGCAACGGAAATTTGATGCTATTAAAATCGGTAAAATCACGAATCAAATGTTTATTTTTAGAGGCGTGTTCGTCATGACATGCCCGACATGCACGCCCTTTACGGTCGTTTACATGAAGATTGTGTAAATTGACACCACCGTCACGAAACTTGGTAATTTCGTCATTCTCCGTATATTGTTCAGTGATTTTAGACTCTTTGTGACATTTGAAACAAAAAAAGTCTTTGTTTTCAAGATTGGCATAAAAGTTTTTGGTAAACGATTTTTTGAGGATACTGAAGTTATCCGATCCGTGTGGATCGTGACAAGCACCGCATCCGCCATCTTTACCGTTAGCATCTCGTATCGGCTTATGCCAATTGGGATTTTCTTTGAGATGCTGGGCCATATTCATCAGCATCCCTCCATCTTCTTCTGCTTTGAGTGATTTATTATGACACTCCAAACACACCTGTACCGGATCTTTCTTTAGGATATTCGGATGATTCGAGGAGTGGGGATCATGGCATTCGAGACATTTATTTTTGCTATCACTCACTGCTCCATGTTTGTATTTTGCATTATTAATCCACTGACGCATATTTTTATGATCTTTTAGTGAACTGTGACAATCGAGACAAAACTCCAGTCCCACCTCTTTTTTCATCAATGTTTTATAGTTCGATGTATGCGGATCGTGACACTCTAAACAACTTTTTTCGGCTGGTTTGTGTTTGAATTTTCCGTTCATTGTAATGAACTTACTCACCCCTTTTGCACCGTTTTGTTTATCATGGCATTTCAGACAAGTATCATTAATCGAATTACCTTTAAGCATTTTTGGGGTATCGGACTGATGCGGATCATGACACGACATACAGGCACCATCTTTAACCGGCTTGTGATCATACGCTTTCGTGTATTTGGTTTTGTGACACTCATAACAGATCTCCTGTATGTTCTTTTTAACTAAAGCAGCAGGATTATCCCCCTTAGAGATATGGCAGATTTGACATGCTCCCATCTTAAATGGCTCATGAAGGTGTTTTTTGAGCGGTTTGAATTTGGCAGGTAAATCTTTCAAATCGACGAGTTTTGCCTCTTTAATCATCGTTTTAGTGTGGGTAGGCCGCTCTTCGGAACGGATTTCATCTCGTGGGATCTCCGTCGGTGCAGCCGCTTCTATTGCCGTTTCACTGTTAGGTGATTCCAGATCTTTTGCGATCTGTTCCACATCGATCCCAGCAAGCTCTTCGTCACTAATATCGATATTTTCTTCGTGATCAGCATTCAGTACATTTGTCGCTATCTCTTTCATGATACTCATAAAACGTCCGAATTTTTCTCCGGCATCAAATTGATAAAAAGCAATTCCTACCACCAGTAATAATAAGAGGAGTATCGCTTTTAGACCGTATTTTTTCATAATAATTGTTTCTTTCCTCTATGGAGATTAATGCTCATCATGTCCCATCTCAGGTAAAGTTGCTTCTGCATTAAACCGCCCTGCCGGACAGATGACATCCGTGACCGTATTTCGGATCAATTTTTCTTTATCAGCATGATGCGGACTGTGACATTTATTACAATCGATCTCTTTACCTCTGGCTGTGATACCGCCCAGAGGTTCATGACATTTATAGCACAACTCTCCAACCGTATGGGTCACAATTGCCGCAGGTTTGGAACGATTCGGTGCATGACAGACAGCGCAAGCACCCATAGCAAACGGGGGATGCGCATATTTTTTAATCGGTTTTAATGCTGCAGGAAGATAGGCCTCATTGATAACCTTAGTGGTCCCCGTATTGGCTTTGATATACGTTGCTGTAATCTTCTCCAAAGGGCGGTTGTCACCATGATAAGGGTGCATAAGATTCAGAGCAATATTTTGGCTGATAATGCCAAATCGCCCTAACTTTTCCCATCCTCCTACAACTGTCATTCCTAGGATAATAACAACTACTACTGTGATAGCTATGATTTTATTTTTTACGGATTGCGTCATTCTGTTTCTCTCCTGCATATCAGTTGGACTCAAAAGAATCAGGAAGAGCTTCCGGAGCCTCAGGAAGATGCTTTTCAATCTGATAATGCCCTACATGTTTGTGACAATCCACGCAGCGGGCCAGATCCCTTCCCTCATCACTTTGAACTACCAGTTTTTTAGCGAAATAGGCTTTATGAGCAGTGAACGCTTTTTTATTAGGACGCGTTCCTCTGAGGAGGTTTTCGTGACAATGGAGACATCCCGAATCATAAACCCAATTGCGCCGTTCATCTCTTTTTTCATGCCAATCGATCTTAGAGGTGTCGTGCGTCGATTCAACCCACACATCCCACATTCCGGTACGTGCTTTTTGTACCAAATACCCCAACGTAGATTCATGCGGTAAATGGCAATCGGCACATTTTGCAACGACGCCGCTCTCACCATACCCTCCGTGTACATCATTACGATAAGCTTCCGCCATTGGCTTCATTGAGTGGCAGGAGGAGCAAAAATTTACCCCCGATGTCTCTTTAACAGCAACAACCGTAACAAAGGAGATAATCATCCCTCCCAATACCCCTAAAGTAATTAAGACCGCCAGTCCCTTCCAGCCAAACCAAAACTTTTTGATCCCATTGCCTTCATTGTTATCTTTCACATTAAGCTCCATTTTAAAATTTTAATTAAATTGATTTTTTAATTATTGCACAATAAAATTTAAAAATAGATTAGAAAAGTGGTTAAAGATCATTATAATTTGTAATATGATATGTTTGTGATATATGGAGAGTAAATAGTAGGGTGGGCAGCATTGCTGCCCAAAAAAAGGAGAGGATTAACCCTCTGCTGTATTTGTATTTTTAAGACTTCCCGAAACTTTGTGACGGTTTTTTGATGCTAAAATGATCAATACTATCACAATAGCAACAGCATAATAAACCCATACCGGTACAGGTACCGGATCACCCGCCGCATAGGAGTGAAGACCGGAAAGGTAATAATTGACACCGAAGTAGGTCATGATAACCGAACTGTAAGCAACTACCGAAGCGACGGTAAATGAAAATACCGAATTAAGTTTAGGGATAAACCGAAGATGCACCACTGTCGCATAGACGAGTATCGTCACCAATGCCCATGTCTCTTTTGGATCCCAACCCCAGTAGCGTCCCCATGACTCGTTCGCCCATACACCTCCTAGAAAGTTTCCGACGGTCACAAGAGAGAGACCGATAATCATCGACATTTCACTAATACGGGTAGCCTCACGAATGCTAATGATGACTTGACGCTTTGTCTCATCGTTTTTAACTCGACCAAGCATAATAAACAAGACCAGTGATATAAGTCCCAATAATGCACTCAGTCCTAAAAAGCCATAGCTTGAAGTAATGATCGATACATGAATTGAGAGCCAGTATGATTTAAGTACCGGTACCAAATTAGTGATTTGTGGATCAAGCCAGTTAAGGTGCGCTACAAAAAGGGCAATACCGGAGAGTATTCCCGTCGATGCAATCGCAAATTCAGATTGGCGTGCAAACATGATCCCTGCTAAAATAATCGTCCATGCAATATATATCATCGACTCATACCCATCACTCCAAGGGGCATGGCCTGAAACATACCAGCGTAATCCGAGATTCGCCGTATGGGCAATAAAGCCGAGGACTAAAATTAATAAGACAATTTTTTGTACCTTATCCAAATTTAAAGACGGCTTGAAAAGGCGGGCAAAAATAAGTCCCAAAAGAATAAGCCCAGAGAGAAGATAAACAGGGATCAACCGTTCAAAAATAGAAAGTTTATTATAAAGTAGCTCCGCCTCTACCTTGAATTCAGAAGGATAGATCGTGGCTCCGTTAACTTTTTGGTAACCGATGATCATTTTAATAGCATCATTGGCAGTCCCCCAATTCCCTTTCTCAATCCCTTCGTTGACACCAACATAATTTTGTTGAAGAATCTGTGTGATTTTTTGGATATCCTCCGTAGGAAAAGATTTAATTGCTTCTCCGGGACTGTGCCATGTATTTGCTTTGTCTCCATCTAAAGGAAAAATCCGCATAAATTCACCTGAATAGACACTGTAAGCAATATTTAGTTTCTCATCAAGCTTAATCAACTCTTTATCAAACTCATCACGCTCAGCAGGGCGTTTTTGGATTGCCTCCTGAACAGCATCTCCTATCTTATACACACCCGCTTGATCAAGAACATCATTAAAAGCAATATATTTCTTTTCAGCATTAATACCAAGCATCGTTTTAATCTTAGGATGCTTGACTTTGATCATCGCAATCTTTTGCCAAAGGACTGGTTTGGATGCCATACCCAAAATCACTTGATTGTGTGAAAGCCCCATGATGGTATTTTGACCTGCCAGTTTATTAACAATTTCACTAGCCATAGAATCCATTGGCTTAATCCGGCCACCCGCATCCTGAACCAAAACCGTGCCGAAATTTTCTGCATAATCATAATTAAATTTTTTCACCGTATCAATAGCAGTGGAGAGATCCATACCCTGCTCTTTTTGATATTCCGCATACGCTTGTGCAGGCTGAGCAGAAAAAAGCCCGGCAAACAACACTAATCCCATAACAACAGAAGCAGCAGAGCGGTCATAGCGTGTACGTGCCAGTTTTCCAAAGCGACCATTAGGATTGAAAAAGTTTAAAAATAGCCCCAATGCCAACAATGCATACCCGATATAAGTTGGAATTTTTCCCGGATCATGGTTGACGGAGAGAACTGTCCCCATCTCATCTTTGTCGAATGAAGATTGGAAGAATTTATATCCGCCATGCTCAAGTGGGTTGTTCATAAAAATCCTAAAGGGGTCATTTTTCCCATTCGCAGGATCAATGAGTGTCACATGACTCTCATACGAAGAGGGGCTCATAGATCCTGGGTATTTCTCCATCACAAAATCATTTAGTTCAAGAGAAAATGGAAGCTCTATTTGTTTGGCTCCCCACTCCAATGAGATGTCAGCATCTCCCATACGGAAGGTCTCCGTAAAGCCCTTAAACCGTTTTCCCATACCCATTAGAGCCACTTCACGTTTCTCTCCATTATATTCAACTTCGACTACGAGAGCAGAAAGTTCTTGCCCTTGTATTTTCATGTCTACCTTCATAGATGCACGATACTCATCCTCTGGAATAACTTTTATCACACCATGAGAGAGCACTGATTTGGTTGCCATCTGCACACCATTAATCGTATAAAGATGACGTGCAGCAAATTCGCCTTCATTTCCGGCTGCTGCCCCCCCTGCTTGCTGATCATCCATACGCAACCAGCTTACATCGCGATTTGAGACAAAGCTAAAATGCCCCTCTTTTTCAGTAATAGCAATATAAGGACGTGCCGTATCGTGCTCTTTATCAAAATAGACGACCAATGGACCGATATCTACAAATTCACCCTTCCCGAGGAAAAACTTCTCCGGACCGCTAGGGGTAGGAATGACAAACATTACAACCGGCTTACCGGCAGGATCTTCAATGGCTGTTTTAGCCGCATTTTTAATAAACTCTTTGAAACGGATCGTAACCGGCTTGCCATCGATATCAAGCTGTTCGTTTAGATCCCCTTCACCAAGTCCGGCTGCATAAATCGATTTTTCAGCATGGTATTTTTGAGAACCTCGTACCGCATCGATCTGTAAAAATGGCTCAGAGGAGAGCATACGATTTTCACTCTCTCCCTCACGAATATGCATTACCCCTTCATATCCCATATAACGGGTCACACCTGAACCGATGAGAATCAGTAAAAACGCCGAGTGAAAAATAAACGTCGGAAGTTTTTTGAGAGTAAACATACGAAAACGGATGATATTCGCCACAATCCCAACTCCCAGCATTATCTGGATAAGTTCAAACCACTTAGCTCCATAAACTAACGCCCAAGAGGTTTCCGTCCCGTAGTCATTTTCGATGAAAGTAGCAACACCGCTTGCAATACCAAAGGTTAGTAATAATGCCACCATAAATGGCATTGAGACTAGAAATGCCCCGATTTTTTTGAGTTGATTCGGCATGAATCCCCTTTTGAAAATTTTAATAAACGGTTTATACCACGAATAAAGTAAACCTGTCGCATGAACTAACTAAAATAGAAAAAAATTATAATACTTGTCCGAAAAAGTGACGTAAAAGCCTATTTTCTCAGCTTCTCAAGTGGGGTTTGTTTTTCAGATAAAATCAAAGCATCATCGATTTTCCAACTTTTACCCTCTTTGACAAACTTGTAATGGATCGTGTAAAAAACTCTCGTCCACGGTTGACTTACTTCTTTGGTGACAATCTGAATATATCTGTAATCCCATATCTCATCCGTTACAACTTCAGCCGTAGATTCCTTTATATCAAAGGAATTGAATCTAATATTTTTGATACGGGCATCCATAAAATAGTTATTCTCATGCCACGATTTAAACCAGATAAATAGTTTTTTTCCCCGTTTCTCAGTTATTATTGGTTTTAGATAATCAATATTATCTTTTTTAGACGCTTCGATAACCCCTTTACTGTACAAATGAACCAACCCTTTAAGATGAACGTGATCGAACTCATCGGCTTGTACCGTACTCACTATAAAAAATAAAGTAATCACAACCACTTTAAACAAATTAATAAATATCATCAAGGGACTGCCTCATATCCGGTAATAGCAGCTTTATGACATCCTCCATTACTGCCACTTCCACAATTCACAGTAGCAGGATAATAGGAAGCATTGCTTCGTTTAAACTCGGTAAGAGGATCATACGGTACCGTTTCAACACGTTTATACTGTGTCAACTTCAGTGAATTTCCCCCATAATTATACGGTTCCGGAAAATTACTGTACCCCATAAGACGTGATAGAGGTGACCCATGAGGAACTGCCACATGACAATTTACGCATACAACATTCGTAAATTGTCTTCCACCTGATTTAAATTGGTGGATAGGAACATCCTGAGTTTCATGACAATTTTGGCAAAATAGATCTGGACTAACTGCTAATGCAGCATCTATGTTCCATAAAACACCGCTTGGTGCCTTTGGCCAGTACTTACCAACTCCTTTTAACATATATGATTTATTTGAACCGTGAGGTCCTTTTGGATCCGTGCCGATTTCATCATCAGCACCATGACAATCAGAACAATACATCGTCTGATTACCGACATTTGTATTCCAAGGTGCCTTCATTCGTGTTGCCTGAAGTGGTCCGACATGACGACCAGCAGCTGTAACTGAAGTACTCCTACTTGACAAATCCCACATCTGATTTATTGTCATAACAACCGGATGGGCAGATCGATTGTAAGGATTAAATTCCCATGCCTGATCGGTAACATACTTCTCTGCAGCTGAATATCCCGCACCGCTAAGAAGATGAGTCGTTACCGGTGATCGGATTCCATTTACATCATTTGTATAGTTTCCTGTCCCCCCTAACCCCCAATACGAATGACATTTAAAACAAATCTGATACTCTTTAGTCGAACTTTGCACAGTAACAAATTCAGTCTGCGGCAAAGTCCATCTACTTGGCCAACTACTAGGCATCGAAATATCCACTCCCGTCACTCCGCGCAATGCTCCCGATACGGCATTGGATGGAATGTCTGGATAATAGGAATTTGGAATTGCGGATATAACATGATTCCCTTTTTGTGCCTGATGGGGATTATGACAATCGGTACATTCCGCATGTTTATTAAGCGACCAATCAACGCCGGGTTCACTCAGAGTACTCGTTGCCGCCCCAAAAAAGACGTCGAGATTCGTATGTTTTCCGCTTGTAGCGACCGGATGCTTGTAACTCCTACTCAATAGCGACTGAATGTTTTTCCCTCCCGCTGCCGGATTACTACCATGACAGGGAGCTGTAGAGACCGTTCCTGCTGCCCCTTGAAAACAAGTTTGTTCTTCAACTTTACGAAGCAGGTATGGTGAGCCCTCCCCTTTATGAGGGGTATGACAGTTGATGCACCCTAGAGATCCGTAATCCAATGTCCCATATTTCGCATGGACGTCCGGATCCGTATAATTGACTGCTGTCATCCCAGGATTGTGTGCAGCGAGAAATTCCCAGTTTGTTTTTTCATGGCAGCTTGTACAAACCGAATTCGTTGCAACAGCATGTGATGTTCCGACGGGTGGTGTGTAATAGAGAAATTTATTATTGGTTGAATGAGGATCATGACACGAGGAGCATTCGACGTATTTATCTGAACCGTATTTGTAAAGACGTGACTTCTCTGAAGCCTCAACAGTAGGGATGGGTGCAAGCTCCATCCCTCGTGTTGTACCATCACCAAACGCTTTTTCATTTCCAATGCGAGTATCATAAATAAACCCAACAGGATGGTGGTTTTTGAGATTAATACCAAAATTAACCGCAGTTGGAAGAGAACCGCTCATGTCAGCTATCGTCTGATTTTGCTGTCCACGTAGAACACTTAATGTTCCAACTGCAACCGTCCCGTCATGACAGCTCAAACACGCCCGCGACAATATTCCCGGTTCCCCCTGATTCACCCCCAAATTTTTGGGGCGGTTGGTCTCAAAATTATCGATGTAGCTCATTCTGCGGAGATAATCACTGTTATACATCTCATACGACGTAGCAGGAGCATTTTGATTCCATAATGGAATACGATTGGTAGCAGAACCATGCGGAACATGACAAAAAACGCAAATTTCCTGCTCACTGGACGAATGAGTTGTGCCAGTTACATTGGAAACAGAAAGATTGTGTTTGGTTGAGATAATTCCCGCAGGAGCGGAACACGATATCGCCAGTAGAGAAACCATTAGCAATAGTGAAGGTAATTTCATGGAGTACTCCTAGTCACTGAATCGGGAAGCCTTTTAATGATCTGCACCCGCATATTAAGAGAATCGGCGATATAAAGCGATCCATGCGAATCAATAGCAATATCTTTTGGTGCCGAGAACTGCCCTTTACCTTCACCGTATCCGCCGATTACCATCAGCAGTTCTCCCTGCTGATTAAAAATTTCGATTACATTAAACAGCGTATCAGCGACATAGATATTATTGTCTTTATCCACCGCAATACCACGTGGATTAGCGAAATCACCGATCTGATCCCCAAGTTGACCGAATTTTCGAATAAAATTCCCCTCACAATCAAGAATCTGAACACGATGGTTCATTGAATCGACCACAAGAAGATTCCCCTCTCTACCCACAGCAATGTAAGTTGGATGGTTGAACTCACCATCTCCACCCCCCTCTTTGCCGATTGTTTTAATCAACGCACCATCTGATGAGTAGCTCTGCACCACACCGGCTAGCGTGTCAACAACGTAGAGACGTTGACGTGTAGAATCATACGTTATTCCCGTAGGTCGTTGCAGTGTATCGTCTTCACCGATTATACGGAGGGTCTCCCCTTCTTGAGAAAGGACAAATACCCGCCTAAGGACCGAATCAGCCACGTATATAGCCCCTTTTTCATCGGTAACAACATCGACCGGTGAAGCAAATAATCTCTCTCCGGCACCGGCAAAAACTTCCATATTATTATTAATAGGATCAAAAACGAATACTCTCTGTTCACCCGTATCGACGACATAAATTTTCCCGTTAGCATCAACATGCAAACCAAATGGAGCATTTAACACTCTCTCCTCTTCTCCCAGGAGAAAGTTCCATATTTTTGCAAAAAAACTTTTTGTAATTTTCAAATCTTCCGCTTTTCCAACGCTACGATCGTATTCAAAACGTTCCTGATCAGGTGGAGCAGGCCAAACAATTCGCTCAGTTGGTGTTGTTGCATGTAGTGTCAATGTGCTCCATACCAGAAGTGACGCTGTAGCTATACCTATTTTTTTCATACGAATGGCTCCTTTTCTCAAAATGGGCGAGATGCCCGAATAAATAAATTTTTATTGATCATCTCCGGTATATCTGCACCGCTGCTGACCGACATCTTAGCTCCTGTTACAATAGTTACACTTCGCAACTGGTAATTAATCCCCAAAAATATCCCGTAATTTGTTAAGTCATAACTCATATCACGCGATACATTGGCACCTGACGTCCACATGAGTGAGTCCATAAGTTGATAGTTAAAACTAATATCGGCATGCGGATATAAACGCGTTGTTACAAGATCAGTATATCGGTTACGTGAATAGGTAACGCCGGCATTACTACTAAATTGACCTTGAAAGCCGATGGATGAATTATAGCGTACACTAGAATCCATCCCCACCGATTCCATCTCTAGCACCTGTGTCTCCTCCGTATCTGGAAGATTTATCGTTGTTTCCTCTCTGGTGTAAAATCCGCTTACTGAATATCCGAACTTCCCATAATTATCGCTAATACCCATATTGCCCGAAAAACGGACAGTATCATCTGCTCCACTCAACACATAATAGTTTGCAGCAGCAAATACCCGTGTGTTGGAGGAACCAAACTGTTTCGAGACATTGGTCCCGATTGTCGTTCCATAACTGGTTAAATCAGAATTAGCTGTACTATTGAGTTCATTAGTTAACTGCTGCATCCGAGCCACAAGACTTGCACTCGTACTAACAATCAGATTATTTTCAAACTGCTTGGTATGAGTACCTCCTGCTGAGACCATTGTGAGCTTAGAGACATAGTTATCAGAGTTACTTTGAAAATAGCTGACACTCTGATTCGTCGATAGTTCGGGAGTTATCATGTACATCGAATTAAAAGCTGCGTTAAAATTAGTGTAATCATTCCCAGCTGCACTCATTTTAGATCCAAATAGTAAACCGCTGGCAATAAATTTATCGTTTGGACGCCACTGGACGTTTCCACCGGCTGATACTGTCGATAAATCCGAATAGGAGCTAGTATAATACGAGCCATTTGTCCCAATGTTCCACTCTTTATTCGGGTGCCAAGTGTAATCCGCCCGTATTTCCTCTCCTCTATCGCTCCAGTCATCTCTTATGGCACTATATTTGTCATCGCGAATATAATTACGGTTGAATTCGGAGAGCGAAACCCGAAATCCACTAGTAGGATCTTGTTTGGAGATATTGAGACGAAAATTCTGATTGTCACGTACTTCGACCGAATATGGATCAGTACGGTCCATTGTTGATGTGTCCAAAGCGTAAGAGAGATCGAACGATCGTGTTCGCAGCGATCCGTTAATCCCGTACCGTTCACTTGTCTGATTAGTTGTCAGCGTCGCGATCGAATCACTACTTGAATAGGGACTTGAGGTCTTTTCAGCCGAAAGCGTAAATGGATAATCAGAAGAGTTAAGAAAAGAAAGATCCGTACGATAGGTACTATTTTTAGAATTTGCGCTTGTCGTATAGTCTCCATTATCTGTTTTGAGATCATTCATAGCTATTCCGTACTGTAAATCGTATTTAAGTAATTTCGGGCTGTAGATGTAATCACGAAATCCAAGCATATAGTTTTGGGTAAATGAAGAACGGGTCGAATCGTAATCGGAATCAGATGAAAATTGATCCTCAGCGTAACCATATTCAATGTTACCGTAAAAATTCTGACCTCCAAACACAGGTAAAGCAATGATCATAACTACGCAGGCCCATCCCGATTTTTTCCCCATTAATCAGCTCTATTATGGGCTATTTTTGATGACGGCATTTTTGCGTAATTCAGCTAGCATAACTTCTTTACGCTCCAACTCGCGTTCATCAATAAGCTCGGTTTTCATTTTAACTTTGACATCATCATACGAATATTGGTGAGCCTCTTTTTTGTCATCAAATCGAATGATAAAATACCCCTCCTTCGATTCGAGTATCTTGCTCATTTCCCCTTTTTTCATTAAAAATACTTTTTTTTCTACTTCTGCACTTTGGAGTATGCCACGATGAATATATCCCATTTCTCCACCTTTGACACGACTCATGGCAGTCGAATATTTATAGGCAACGTCACCGAAAGGGATACCGCTTTTAATTTTTGAATACGCTTCACCAATTTTTGCTTTTGCTTCGGCTTTACTTTTAGAATCTTTTGGATCAACCTCTCTGAATATGAGAGCAATTTTAATTTTTTCGGGTTCACGGTATTTTTGGCGATTTTCTTCATACATACGCTTTAGTTCACTCTCAGTAACTGAGTATCGAATCCGTTTTTCATAGAGCTTTTGGATCATTTTTTCACGTTCTATTTCTCGGCGAAACTCCAGTAATGAGATACCTGCTTCTCTCAGAGTTTTATCAAAATTTTTCCGACCCCCGAATGACTGGATATACGCCTTCTCATACTCGACAAGTTCAAGATCAGAAACATCAATTTTTTCAGCTAGTGCTTTTTGATAAAATAGCTCTTTGGTAATCAGATTATCAAGCGCATCTTTCTTAAGTTTATTTTTTTTCTCTTCATTTACACCGCCGTGATAAGAGGCTGATGGAAGTAAAGCCTTTAATTCCCGCTCTACCTCTTTTTTAGTAATTGCCTTTCCATTCACTGTTGCAACCACTGTTTTTACTTCTACGGCTGAAAGCGAGAGACATACCATAATCCATAATAGTATTTTTTTCACCGTTACCCTTTACTGCTGCTTGAGCTTTTGATATTCATTAGGATTCTCTTTTTTCCATTTTTCACTGATATACTGAAAAACCTGAACCCGTCCACTAAACACTTCGGCAATAATCAGGCGATCATGTTCATCAAATGAAAGTCCTGCAGGAAGTTGAAACTGCACCGGTCCTGTCCCAGGGGTACCAAAGAATAAGAGCAGTTCACCTTTATCATTAAATACCTGGACATTATTAAACGCGGCATCTACGACATAAATATGCCCGTCACTGTCGACGCCAACCCCTTTTGGACGGGCAAACATTCCCGCTTTGTCCCCAACCTCGCCAAATTTTCCAAGAAACTTACCGTCTTTATCCAGTATCTGTATCCGAAAGTTCTGGGTATCGCAAACGATAACATTCCCATTACGGTTATCAATCGCAATATTTGTCGGATAGTTAAATTCTCCGTCTCCGTCTCCCCGTTTTCCAATCGTTGAAACTAGCTGACCTGCCAGAGAAAAAACCTTGATATTATGCGCTAAAGTATCCACAACATAGAGAAGCCCCAAATCCGAATTTACCGAAATTCCGCTTGGTCGGTAAAACTCATCTTTCATCCCATACGCTGATTTAAAGGTCCCATTTTGATCGTATGAATGAACCCGCTTAAGTACCGTATCGGAAACATAAAGCGTCCCATCTTTTGAAAATGCGACATCAACCGGCATCACGAGCTTCCCTACGGGCTGATCACCAATCAGAGAAACCTTCTTCTTTTTTGGATCAATAACGAAAACTGCCGCACTTCCAGTATCAGCAACATATATCCGTCCTCCAAAACCGCCCACACCATAAGGTTTCTTAATGTTTTTACCAACATCAATCTGCGTATCACCTATCAGGACATCCAAAGCATTTGGACCTTGGACAAATGTCGATTCTCCCCTATAAGCATCAATAAAAACCAACCTAGGCTCTTCGGGCGCCGGGGGAATGATGATACTGTGACGAGGCTCGACTTTATCAATCGCACATCCTCCCATAACTGTTATGGCTACAATCGCTACCATAATCTGTGAAAGACAGTGTAATCGCATGATACTTGATCCTTTTCTCCTAATTATACCGCATCTGCCGATCCATCATCTATAAAAATATAGCGATATCTTTATAGATCATCGATCCGAAGAGCGACCCCCTAAAGGGTTGCTTTTATCGGTCGTGACAACTAGTACAAAGTGCACTATTTGTATTTGCCGTACGGAGAAACATCGCATTTGTTTCGTGAGGATCGTGACAAGTGCTACACTCTACTTTATTACTGCGAAGTACACTTGCGATGGTTACTGTTCCAATCATACTAGTCGTTACTTTCAGTCCAGCTGTACCCGGCGTATAAATAACACCTATCGGGTGATCATTACGAAGATCTTTTCCAATATTTGAAACACCGTTCGTCGTTGCCGTAGCCATATTTAAAATAGTGCCGGCAGCTTTAGACTGACCTGTTGGGTATAGAAATGCCCGTAAATCAGCCGTCGTAGCGCCACCACTAATATCAACCCACTGTCCTGAACCGGGAGCATTGATAACAGAGTTTATCGCACTGACCCCATCGTGACAGCTTAGACATGCTTTTGAGACATCACCCGGCTGATCGATAGTTGTGCCGCCAGCAACAGTCGTTCCTCCATTGTACAGCGTAAAGGCAGCTGTATCCATATTCGCTTTATTCCAGATCGGTGCTCCGGCAAAACCGGTATTCGATCCGTGCGGAGTATGACAATAGACACACACATCCCCACTCGTACCATCCGACGACTTAATGCCCGACGTTGTACTCGTCCCCGACAAATTATGTTTCGTTAGAACAATTCCTGGTGCAGCATTAGCACTAACCCCCATTACTGCCAACAATACAACAGATCGCATTACTTTTCCAAAGGTTACCATTGCGTACCTCCCTGAATATTTTTGTAACCCAATTGTAATGCTATATCCCTTAAGTGTTAATTAAGTTTATACCATTACTACCTATCAATAATATTACATACCGTTATATGATACTAAAATGTGATATTATAAATATAAATATATAGCTTGTTAATTTGAATAAAATGGCTTTGCTAGCACCTAAGCACTTCTATTTGCAACCACGCAGAGAATGTACGAGAAGCGTGAGTGCCTTGTTTTGTCGAGGTATAAACAAAATAAATCAAGCGAATAGAAAATTAGTTATGAAAGAAATAGTATACGTCTTTTAATACAAAAGATTCTTCTCAAAATAGAGAAAAAAAAGATTAGATAACGGTAAAATTTATTTAAAATTTACTTTTGGTGACAACGAGAACAGATACTAAAGGCGGTTTTCCCTTTTGAACGCAAAAGAAATATCCCCTCAGACCCATGGGGATCATGACATCCTGAACAAACCAGCTCTCTTCCCGGACGAGAAGGATCAGGCTTACCCTGAGTAGGATGTGATTTATCACGGATAAAGCTGCTGATGACATGAGCACCGTTGGCTTTCTCGGAGTGACAGGTCGTACACAAATCCCATAATGGTTTACGGGTGAAAAAGAGCTCATTAGAGGAATGCGGATTGTGACAACGATTACAGCGTCCATCCCGTACCGGACCGTGTTCTGATTTTCGTGCGAACCATACCTCTTTGATATTTTCATGGCAATTGAAGCAGCGTTCCATAATCGGATCAGGTGCAGAGAACTTCGAGATACCCTCTCCTGCATTATATTCTCCCGATTGTCCGGTGTGACATTCAGTACAAAGCCAGTTGACTGCAGGTGCGTGGGACTTTGCACGATTAACAAGATTTTTATGGCATTGATAACAAGTAGAATCTTCCGCATTTTCTGGAATCACGTATTTCGCCGTATTAGAAATCATGTTATGACATTTTTTACATAACTGCTCATCTTTATCCGTATGAAAAGTGTGTTTTCGGTATCCTGAGGGTTCTTCGTTAACTCCTCCGAAAAGCTCCGCGCGAAAATAAACCTCTACGGTTTTACTCTCTTTAACATCCGTTCCTTTATACGCTATGACACTAATCGAATTGTTCCCCATTTTCGCTTTCATCGACTGACAATAGATCAACTTCTCTTTTTTGATATCTCGGTGAAACTCACGCCCCATTCCATCCACAAACACCACTTTGCTCACTTCCGGATTGGTTACTTTGACCACAACATTAATTTCACTCTCTTCAATAACAGTTTTAACCAGAGGACGGATAATTTCAAGAGATGCCGCGTGGAGAGAAAAGGATGTAATCATCATGAAAAAAGGGATAAACAGAAGGGGGAAATACCCCCCTCTAAAAAAAGGGGGATACATTTATTTTAGATTCTCAATCGGCTTTTCACGATCATATCCTCGACGCGCATGGCAAGCCGGTGCGCATGATCCACCGGCAGGTGTTTCAATGTATCGAATTGGAAAGTTAATCGCACCAAAGCTTGTTTTAGTCCGTAAATGGTGCGGATATTCTTTGGTTCCGTGGAAATCATGACAGGCACGACAAGAGCGCCCTTTATCTTTGTTAACATGAACAAAGTGCATATTTTTTTCACCATTTCTGAAGTTTGTTGCTGTCGTCGTCATTTCATTCTGAATTTTTGATGGTTCATGACACTCGAAACAAATATAACTTTTTTCGTCAAATTTTGCATAAAATGTTTCCGGAAACGGTTTTTTCAACATTCTTAAGTTATCAGAACCATGCGGATTATGACATGCGGCACAGTCACCCCAAAGAATCGGCCCGTGATGATCCGGATTATCTTTAAGGTGCTTATCCATATTGGTCAACTTACTTCCCTCTGCTGCCATTTTATCATTGTGACACGATAAGCAAAGATCTTTAGTTGTATCTTTTTTCAACATTTTAGGTGCCCCATTTCCATGAGGGTCATGACACTCTTGACATTGCTTTGGACGGTCCATTGCACCATGTTTGTGAGTTACCGTAGCAATATGCTCTTTTTTATCGACATGACACATAAGACACAAATCTTTTTTTCCATCGGCTTTTAGCTGAAATTTAAAATTTTCCGTGTGTGGATCATGACAATTGGTACACTGATCTTGAACCGGCGGATGGATATTTTTGGTCGATTTAAGAAAATGTCCTTTATCCGCATGACATGATGTACACAACTGATTAATGCTTGAAAAACGGAGTAATTTCACATTCTCTGACTCATGCGGGTCATGGCACGCGGTACACGCACCTGCACCGACAGGACCATGAATGTATTTCTTTGTATCTTTACCTTCATGACATTGATTACACAGATCAGGCATATCCATTTTCAAAGCGCCACTTTTAGCATCTTTTTCAGTATGGCAAAAAGAACAATCTTTATCGGCTTTTGCCATCTCATACGGGGGATGAACAACAGTTTTACCACTTTTTAAATGCGGTTCAAAAACTGGACGTTCATCTGCAGTAGGAGCTCCTTTGGCAGGATCACTCTCTGCACTCGCCAAAACAGCAAACATTAGCCCAGCCACTGCCGCAAGAGCTATTGCTGTTGTTCTCATTCGTTTACGCATAAACTATCTCCACTTCTTTTTTAAATAAACTACTGTCCGCTAAACGGATTAAAAATCGACACGCATAAACGCTTGAATCATATATCGAGCTAATGAGCGGTATTCCTCTTCATACAGATTTCCTATTTTCATAAGCTGAGGACGCATCATGGCATCACGTTCTGGATAAATGATCGGTTGTCCTTGCCCTTTTAGATAAGAGACAAGTGCATTTTCGTTTCCACTATAACGGATACCAATTGTTCGGATCGAGGGTCCGATCATATCGACATCATTAGCATGGCACATTACGCAGCCGCGTTCATTAAAAATAGTGGCACCTTTAGAATTATCAACTGCTTCTAAAAGAGATAAGCCCGCCATTAAAAAAACAAATATTAAAACTTTTTTGATCATCGCTGACTCCGAATTGTCAATTATTATAAATTATAATCTAATTTGACTATTCTTTAATGAGTACATCTTATCACAATTAACTAAATAATGTCAATAAACGCTATCAACTCGAGGTTGATTTGATTAAAAGTGTAACCAAAAGTTTTAAGTCATACATGCTACTATTCTGTACTCAAAAAAGAAGGAAAACAAATGATTCGACGTCATACTCTTACAATCGGACTAAGTGCATGTTTCATCCTAAGCGGATGTGGTGATAAAATCGAAGAGGCAAATCAGGTACCAGAAACAGCCGCTGTGGAATCTCCAGCACCGGTTCAGCAACCGACAGCTAATCAGTCGATGATCCAACATACAGATGGTGAACTTAGCGTAGCCGATCTTTTTGCAAAGAAAAATGAACTAAACGGAAAAGTGATCACCCTGCATGGTAATGTTGTCAAAGTTTCTGAAGGCATTATGAAGAAGAACTGGATCCATATCCAAGACGGTACCGGAGATGCAGAGACAAATGATATTGTCTTTACTTCAGAAACCCAATCAGCAAATGTAGGTGATCATATCATCGCAAAAGGGACTGTAGCAACTGATAAAGATTTTGGTTACGGTTATTTTTATCCTGTGATTGTAGAAGAAGCAACATTTTCAAAATAAGTAAATCGCAAGAGGGTAATAAACCCCTCTTGAATAAGTAACTATCAAAATGGTAATCAATTAATTTTACGTATGTGTTGAGAGTGCCAGAGGGTGACGAATTCTCTGGCGGAAAGCTTAACATAAGGAGAATGCTTAGGGCGCAAAGGCCCTAATAGAAAACAGTTCTAAAACCCGAGAGGGAATTAGAATTTCAAAGAAGCGATAATACGGAGAGAATCTGTATCAACAGTTTTTACACCAACATTATTTTCTTTTTCATATTGGGTATAAATTGCAGTCAAACCAAGTGGTCCAACTTTACCAGATGCAACAACATCCCA
>NZ_JAQTYM010000001.1:115620-119432 GCF_028688295.1 Sulfuricurvum sp. | reverse complement strand
TCCCCTACAAGATTATTTTCCAAACCAAGAGTAGAAAGACCGTAAGCACTTGCACCCATACTTAAACTTGGAGCAAGGTCCATTGTTGCACCTAGCATCAACGAAGTATTTGCAATTGAATTAGTCCCGTTGTCAAAAAAATCTGTAGTACCACCAATTAATTCTGATGTTTGATACCAAACTTTTGCTTCACCGTTTACTTTAACATTGTCGATCGCGAACGCGCTTGTTCCAAGAGCCATTACAGCTACTAGACTAAGTTTTCCTAATTTCATTCATTCTCCTTCAAGAAACCGTCCGGATAAGATTTACTTATTCCGAATCATGCGGTCATCATAACAATTATTTCTTAAAGATTTCTTGATTTTTATAGGATTTTCTAATAAAAAGACAAATTTGTCATGCTATGAGACAAAAATGTGATAAAAGTGTTACTTATATAACACCAGAAAAGGATATGACAGTATAAATCAAAAAAAGAAATGATTGGATAATAAAGAGAAATAGGTGATAACCCTCAAAAGAGGGTTTAGATAAAGAAGAACAGAGATTACCAGTTACGAATGCGGATATGGCATGAGGTACATTGTTTCAGCAATTGTGTGTAATCATCTAGTGCATTGTCCATTCTGCCTGCTTCGATAGATACAATCATATCGTCCGAATACATACGAAGCATTTGCGCTGTTTTTTGAGCAAATTTATACGCATATACTTGATCTTTCGGTAAAATTGATTTTACCTCTTCACTCTCTAACGATTTGAGTGTCCCCTGGAGCTTTTTAACTCCGGCTTTCATCTCATCGGTTGAGCTGTACAAACCACCGCGTTGAATTTGCTCCATCGCATCCATCATCGTACGCATATCCTGCATAAGTTCCAAACGTGGATCGTTCTTAGGTGCGGCTGCTTCTAATGAACTGATGAGTAACATTCCGATGGCTAAGGCTGCTAATACTTTTTTCATACATAACCCCTTTTTAGTATTGGATAATTTCTTTGGTAAATTCAGAAAGTTTTACCGTTTTAGCCGAGATGGATACCAATTTTTTAGCTTCTGCAGGTCCACCGTAAAATTGTTTCATTTCAGGACGGAATTCTTTGAAATAATCATGGAATTTATCTTGACCCAAAATGCCAACAGCCCACAGAGTATCATCTGCGGCATGCTCTAGCACTACTGCTTGCAGCGGTTGAGTCGCTGCACCACCGAGCACTTTTGCACCTGCCCCCGCATCAAACGCAGAAAGATGTGAAGAACAGACGATCACCCCAGATTTATCATACGCCATTGTTTTGCCCGTTGTCGGAACATAGGTGATAAAACTGTCATTTGGTGTTGGATGGGTCAACTGATGGGTACAAATTGCTACATAGGCTACAATCGTACGATCTTTACCAACTCCGCTTTTCCAAACATAGGCCTCTCCACTATCAGATTTTAGTTCTACATTTTGGGCGGTAGGTTTTGGTAGGTTGACAAGCATACACGGAGTTGATGCATACGGATAATTAAAGATATAAGTAATCTCTTTTTCCAACATTGACGCTTTTATCGGTTTTCCGCTCGCATCCAGTAATTGCGTTTTTTCATAGGCTTTAAACAAACGTCCGTCATCTGCATAAAGATTTCCACGAATTAGTGAAGGATTGATAGCAACAACCGTTGCACCAGCAACAACTTTTAAAAAATTTCTTCTGTCCATGATATTGTCCGTATTGTTATTATTTTGAGAGATGAGTGTAGCAGATTTTGCATTAGTCATACCTAATATTAGTCTCCTAAATACAAGGGATGTATCCCCGATAAAATCGGGGATAACGGAGAAACTTGAACGCGTAACTTAACTGAAAAGGTCGCGCATTGCACCTTTGTACCAGTCACGATTTGCTTTTGCAAGGCCGGTTGTACGGAATTTACCAGTTTTCTCATCTTTAGGTACAGAACCTTTAGAACCGATAACCGGACCTGAAACCATAAACTCATGGTTAACCATAATAGATTCTTCAGGATTTGATCCAACCATAGAGTAACAAACGTTTGCACTTTTGTATGGAAGTGCTGATGCAACACTGTATGATTTACCGTGAAGTACGTGAGCGATCTCTTTTGCACACTCTTTACCTGACCAGATAGCTGATTGACCGCTTGGTGGGATACCATGACCAACAACGTCTCCAACCGCATAAACATTTTTATCGCTAGCTGTTTGGAAGGAAACCGGTTTCTCCGGACTGCTTGCCATTTTAACTTTTTTGAATCCGTCTTTAGTTGTTTCAACGCCTGACATTTCAATAACTGGATTAGACATGTTGTGCGGGATAAAGTTGAATACACCGTATTTGATAGTTTTTGTCGTTTTAGTACCTTCAACATCATCTTTGTCTTTATATACGGTTTGTACGTATGTAATCTCTTGTTTATCGAAATCGACATCAGAAATTTTACAATTGCTTTCATGAACAACTTGACCTTTGTTGATCTCTGCCCATGCTTCTTTAAACGCTGCACCTTTAGCGATTTCAGCAGTCTCATTCAAAATAATAACTTTGCCGCTCAATCCCTCTTTTTGCATGTGATTAGCAATCATACTCGCACGTTCAAACGGTGCCGGAGGACAACGGTATTTGCCAGCTGGGACCGTGATAACGACATCACCGTCTTCCATTTGTTTTACCATACGATCAAGTGCCACGTGTTCACCGCCCGGTATAAGTGCACCTGGAGCTACGCGACGTGCTTTTGCGATTTTTGCATCAGACCATGTTGGGAATTGACCTTTATAGTTGTAATCAATACCAGGAGCTAGAACGAGGATGTCATATCCAACACCACCTTTAGAGGTGTGAACCACTTTAGCCGCGCGATCGATACCGGTAACAACAGCCGTCAACATTCCATATCCGTGTTTTTCAATCGCTTGAGAATAGTCATGCGTCAATGTGTTAAGATTGAAACCTTCGATCCCTCCAAGATTCGAGTTTGAAAGGGGGCAAGACATAAAGCTGTCATTTTTTTCGATAATAGCAATATCGAATTTAGGATCAATTTTTTTCAACTCTTTAGCAACGGTCAAGCCGCCCCAGCCTCCACCGATGATAACGACTTGATGCTTACCGAGCATTTTACCTGCAGCGCTTTGTGCACCTGATGCAGTACCTGTAGCACCTGTAGCGGCTGTACAACCAGTTACAGCTGCAGCTGCAGCACTGATACCAGCAAATTTAAGTAAGTCACGTCTTGAAATGTTCATAATGAGTCTCCTTCATTCTATGCAAAATCGATTGCGAATTTGAAATTATCGCTGAGGACATCATAATCGTCTTATTCTTAAATATTTATAAGAAATAGTGAAATGTATCAAAAAATACCGAATAAGATAATATTATACAATTTTACGTGATATAAATGTGATAGATGTTTTGAATGTCTATAATATGGTATGATATCGATATCTTTAAAAGGGAGCTTTTGAATGAAAGTTGAAGAATGCCATTCCTTAGCGGAAGTCCGTAACCATATCGACCAATTGGATGACCAGATCGTTGAGCTTATTGCCGCACGAAACGGTTATGTTAAACAAGCAGCCAATTTCAAACACTCCATTGAAGAGATAAAAGCCAATGAGAGAATGGAATCAGTGATGGATCGCGTACGCTCCAAAGCAATGGAATTCGGCGTATCGCCTAATCTTCTCACCACCCTCTATGCTATCATGATTGACGCAATGGTAGAGGCGGAGATTTCTGAGTTTCAGAACGCAAAATCCTTATAATTTTAAACGGCATAGGAATAAAATCCCTTTGCCTAC